>NZ_CM001557.1:1127472-1255773 GCF_000273375.1 Bartonella birtlesii IBS 325 | reverse complement strand
AACGTTTTTTGATAGCTTGCTTGCATACGTCATAAAAAGGCTTTTGATTTCATAAGATATAACTTTTTGAATTTTATATCTGTTTATTTCCTTACTCCGGTAAAAAAAATACCGTGGTTTTAAAAACGATCTTGTCTTTAAATCCTTTTATGCAATCTTTATAAATTAAACCTATAAGCTTATAAAAGTTTTAAATGATTACCTTCTTATAGGGTAATAAGATATTGCTATAACATCTTTAGATTTTGCGCTCGCCAAATTTGGTGACCGCAAATCTTGTGTTTTTATCATGCAATTAATAATCCAATCATTAAAACAAGATGTGATCTTTAAACGTATGTTATTGATAATTCCAAACAACTAAATTTTAAACAATGCGATTTATGTTGTGATAAAAACGTATCATAAGATTTATAAACTGTTATGAATGATATCGGCTTTTCATTTCATTTGAATGTTTACATGCGTTATAATATTAGCATCATGATTTGCTTTTTATGGTCTATTCATACGTGGCAATCTTATATAAAAAATGGTCAAATGAATCACGTATAAAAGAATGGATTCTGATGGGGATGCATATAAAATTATTTAAATAACATATTGATTTATTTATATTTTTATGTCATATGTGGTGCCGGGCGCTCAAAACACGGTGATTAGTCCGTTGTTACGCTTTTCCCATAAGGGTATTGTATGGCGTAACTACACCCGACAAAAGTACCATATATGCTAATCATAGCATAAAAGGTAGCCAGTTTTTAAAGCTTTGAAAAGATTGTTTCGTAATCTACCCGCTAATCACAAAGTGTTTTGATCACTTGAATATTTATATAACAAAATACGTATTTATTGTCAAATAATATTTTATCTTTTTTGATATTTTTTGTATTTTTAAAACACGTTGTGTATTGATAATATTTTGTGCTTATTAATTTCTTCTTTTATATTTATATGCCTTTAAATCTATATTATCGGCTTTCTTAAACGATTGCGTTATTTTCTTAATATACATTTATAATATTTAAAAATGCTCTTATTATGCGTATTTTTAGCTTTATGATGTATCAATTTTTTACTAAATGAAATTTAATTTTTTGTGAATTTTGTTTATAATACATTTGCAACTTAATAGCCTTTTATAGGGACTATTGAAAATAGAAAACCTATAAAAGGCAGTGATGGAAAATATATCACTGTGTATCGTTATTTAACACCTGAAGGAGAAAAGCATTTACACGTAGGCTCGGATGGCAATAGGCAGTATGTTCTACAATGGTATTTTTGACACACCAGATGAGGCAGCA
The DNA here is from genome assembly GCF_000273375.1 of Bartonella birtlesii IBS 325. Taxonomy (NCBI): domain Bacteria; kingdom Pseudomonadati; phylum Pseudomonadota; class Alphaproteobacteria; order Hyphomicrobiales; family Bartonellaceae; genus Bartonella; species Bartonella birtlesii. The sequence goes on along the minus strand of NZ_CM001557.1, from coordinate 1,254,466 downwards.
CGTAATGCGGTACAGTTATCTGATAATGAGCATGAACCGCTTTATTTTACATATTTTTCAAAAGCTGATTCATGGAAAGTAGAGCTCGGGGTAGCTTTTTATCAGAAGTTTCTAGAAGGCAATTCTTGGGGGCTGAGTAATTCGACAAAGAAGTTTCAGGATTTTATGTATCTCTATGGCAATACAGGGGTATGATGGCAATTTCTGGGTTTATAATGATGCTCTTGTGTTTAAAAATGGTCACGTTTATGAAAATGCAAGGGTTTTGGGCAATGCTATTATTTGCGGTCATATCTATGGTCATGTGCGGCTTTATGACAATGCTATCGTTGCTGGTGATGTGTCTATGATAATGCCTATATTTATGATCATACCCAGATTAATTAAGGTATGTTTTCATTTTTGTTAGGGATTCTTCACAAAGCGACTCCTTAATAAGTTCATTTGCTTTATCAGAATTTAATTCTTTGGCAATAAGCGTACGAGCAACAGAAAATGCTAAATCAATGGCAGATGAAGAAACCATACGTATTGCATCTGCTTCTGCTTGAGCAATTTTTTGCTCTGCTAACTTATTGCGATTCTTTAAATATTCTTCTGCTTTTGTACGAGCCTCAGCAATCACAGCTGCAACTTCATGCTTAGCTGCTGCAATAATTTCTTGCGCATCCTTCTCTGCTTCTGCATGCTTACGCTGATATTCAGCCAATACTTCCTGTGCTTCTTCACGAAGACGAAGAGCCTCTTCAAGTTCATCCTTGATACGTTTTGCTCGCGCATCAAGATGGCTCACAGCCATTTGTGGAACTCTAAAATAGACTAAGAGAGCCCCAAAAAGAACTAACCCAACAAAAGCCCAAAAAGTATCAGTCATTTTTGTATCCTTCAGTAATCCGCAGCTTTCACAACAGAATGAACTGTCTCTTTGCTAACATCAACATCAATCAATTTTTTTACAATTTCAAGAGCTATTTCTTCGGCAATTACACCAATATTTTGCATAGCTTTATCGCGTATTTTTGCAATCTTTTTTTCAGCATCTGTTAGCTTTTTTTCTAAACTTGCTTCAATTCTCTTTCGTTCAAATTCAGCTTTTCCTTTTATTTCCTCACCAGCAGATTGTGCTATGATATAGGCTTGAGAGCGTGCTTCTGCTAATTTGCGCTCGTAAATCTCAACTACGGTATCAGCTTCCTGCTTCATACGCATTGCCTGATCCAAATCGGACGCGATTCGATCCCGACGTGTTTCAATAACACCACCAATGCGCGGTACAATCACACGAGAAATGAAAAAATAAAAAAGTCCAAAAGAAATCGCTAACCAAAAAAGATGCGAACCAAAATGCACAAAATCAAACGGCGGAAATACACGATCTGCATTGCCTGTTACACTCTTGATATGCTCTACTGATGTTTCAATAGTCTGTGCATAAGCCCTGGAAACAAACATCCTTTTTTATCCTTCAAACAACTTAATAAAAAATTCTTACACTAATTACAAGACTAACGCCCCTGCTGTTAAAGCCTAAAAGGGTATGTCTATTTCTCAAAGAAAACCTACATACCCCTACTTAGAAACTGCTTAAACCGCAAAAAGAAGCAACAAAGCAATCAGTAATGAAAAAATACCTAAAGCTTCTGTCACAGCAAAACCAAATACTAGGCGACCAAATTGACTATCGGCTGCTGATGGATTGCGTAACGCACCAGAAAGATAGCTACCAAAAATATTCCCAAGCCCTAAAGCTGTTCCGGCCATACCAAAGCAAGCAAGACCAGCACCAATATACTTTGCTGCAAGCACTAATTCCATATTATTCTCCTTTAAAGCAAAATTGTACCATTCGACGGAAAACCGCCAGTTTTATTAATGTCCTGGATGAACTGCATCATTAAGATACATACAAGTTAAAACCGTAAAGACATAAGCTTGAAGAAATGCAACCAAAAATTCAAGAGCAGTAATCGCTACGGTCATAATAAGCGGTAAAACTGAACCTCCAATGCCTATGATTCCTACCCCAATCATTGAAACAACAAAACCAGAAAACACTTTGAGGGTAATATGACCAGCAAGCATATTAGCAAAAAGACGAAGTGAGAGACTAATAGGACGAGAAAGAAAAGAAATAATCTCAATCATCGTCACAAGCGGCAAAATCATAATAGGCACACCACTGGGAACAAACAATTTCAAAAAACCAATTCCATGTTTATAGAAACCATAACCAATCACCGTTAAAATAACCAACATCGCCAGTGAAAAGGTAATCATAATCTGAGAAGTAATCGTATAAAAATAAGGGAAAAGACCTATAAAATTAGCAACCAAAATAAAATTAAATAAGGAAAAAACTAAAGGAAAAAACCGCATTCCCTGCACGCCAGATGATTCTCGCAAAGTTGACGCTACAAATTCATATGCCATTTCTGAAAGAGACTGCATCCGTGTTGGGATCAACCCACGACTTGATGATGAAATAAAGAGAAAAACCGAAGTTACAACAACTGTAGCCACTATAAAAAATGATACATTTGTAAATGAAAAATCCATATTCCCTATAGAAATCTTAATCAGTCTTGAAATCTCAAACTGATGAATAGGATCTGGAGCATGCGATGTCACTTCAACCTCATTTATCGGACCTTTTTTTATTGGCCCCTTTATCTTGGCGCAATATGCCTTTTTGTTCTAATTGACTGGGAGGAATATACCCCACAGACCGAAGAATACTCAATACACCAGCAGCAAATCCAAGAAAAAGGAAAAATACCAATCCCCATGGCAATGAACCTGCTACTTTATCAAACCCTAACCCCAACACAACACCTACAATAATACTTGCCAGAAACTCACTGGAAAGCTTAACCGCACGCGCAACCCCACTTTGTCGTTCTCCTTCTCTTTCCTTAGATCCCAGCTTTCCTAATGCTTGTTTACGCATTAAAGCCAAACCTAACTTCTGACTACGACATTCTAGATCCTCTGAATGAAAACAGCCACTTTGCTTTTCTCCTTCAGCTTCATTTCCTGGCACAATGGGCTTTCTCCCCTTTGCCATCATCAGCTCCTTAGTCAAGCAGAGTGAAAACGTATTTTATAAAATTATGGGCATCATATTGTTCGCGAATTTATTCGTCAAGACGCTAAAAGAAATCTATCACAATTTATCGCAATAATAATGTATCTAAGGCATAATATTAAAATTGTGAGTTAATAGTTATTACGAAAATAGAACTGCGTAAACAGAACTTTAAACACGAATACTTTGTATAGCTGTGACCAATTTAAAAGCCTTTTTTTACAATTGAAGATTGATGAATTTTAAAAAATATTTTTGCTTTTTATTTGGATAGGTTATTGAAAATCGTCTTTGTCGTCCAAAAATTGTAAATACTAAAAGTTTTTCATACATATCAGTACTATAACACGTTATTCACGCCTTCAATTATTACACTTACTCTGCATGAAAAGTACCTTCTTAATTAAAAGGATTTATGTTTTTTCTTTCATTCAAAGCTTACAGCCTTAAATCTGTTAAAATAATTAATTCATTTTTGTTATTCAAACGTTCTTTTTAACGCATTCTCATAGTTAAAGAGAGAAGTATTATTTCTTTCTGGAGCGTACTGCAAAAGGATTATCAGATGCTCGTAACGATACGCGAATGGGTACACCAAGCATGTTAAATGTATCACGTAATCCATTGGTTAGATAACGCAAATACGATTGAGGCATTACCTTTGGTCGCGAACAAGAAAGCATAAATCCAGGAGGACGCGTTTTAATTTGTGTGATATATTTTACTTTAAGACGACGTCCAGAAACTGCAGGTGGTGGGCGATATGCCACGGCAGTTTCAAGCCATTGATTCAGTTTTGCTGTAGAAATACGACGATTCCATACACGGTGCATTGTCATGATATTTTCCATCAATTTATTAATCCCTTGGCCATATTGACCTGATAAAGGAATTGCTCTTAAACCACGAACCTGAGGAAGAAGCCGGCTACATTTTTCATGCAAATCAATCAATGTTACCTGGCTATTTTCAATAAGATCCCACTTATTAAAAGCAATAAGTGGAACACGTCCTTCACGAATCACAAGGTCAGCAATTTGTAAATCTTGCTTTTCAAAAGGTGCCGTTGCATCAAAAACAATCACCACTACTTCGGCAAAACGAATAGCACGTAAAGTATCGGCAACAGAAAGCTTTTCTAATTTTTCTTGAATTTTTGATTTTCGACGCAACCCTGCAGTATCAAAAAGTTTAATATGACGACCACGCCATTCCCAATCTACAGAAATAGAATCACGCGTAAGTCCTGCTTCGGGTCCTGTTAACAATCGCTCTTGTTTTAATATACTGTTGATGAGGGTTGATTTTCCTGTATTTGGACGCCCTGCAATGGCAATCCGAATAGGCTTATCTTCATCGTAAATAAGTCCCTCCTCCTGAAAATCCTTCACATCATCACCAACAGAAGAAAGCTGTACAGCAATGCATTCTTCTTCATTGTTGCTTTCAAGAGCGTATTCTCTGCCAACAGCCTCCATAATTGCATCACGAAGATCCGTAAGCCCCAAACCATGTTCAGCAGATATTGGACAAGGTTCTCCTAGACCTAATGACCATGCTTCATACTCTCCCCCTTTGGCTGCTCTTGACTCAGTTTTATTAGCAACAAGTACAATTGGTTTGCCTGATTTTCGTACCAGTGAAGCAAAGTTTAAATCACTTGGTGTTATTCCGCTTTTTGCATCAAACATAAATAAAACAAGATCAGCTTGATCAATAGCCACCTTTGTCTGAGAACGCATACGGCCTTCCAGTGTATGATCACCCGCCTCTTCCAACCCAGCTGTATCAATCACATCAAAACGCAAATCTTGAAGTTTACCCGCATGAATACGACGATCACGTGTAACACCTGGCATATCATCAACTAATGCCAATTTTTGCCCAACCAAACGATTGAAGAGTGTTGACTTCCCGACATTGGGGCGACCGACTATAGCAATGGTAAGGCTCATAAATTTATCCCTTATTTGCCTTACCTTCAGCTTGCATAAGCTCAAGCATAATGCGTGCTCGATCTATAATTTTTGATCTTATCATATCTTCTGCAGAAATTTTCTGAAAATAATCAACGGCCTCATCAAACTTCCCTGCTTTATAGGCGGCTAAACCCAAAGCTTCTCTTGCAGACATACGCATAGGATCAATATCATTTGCCATATCTTTGATACGCTTTTCGACATCAGCTAAGGTCCCTGTATCAACCAAAATATAAGCAGCCCGAATTTTTGCAACTTTTCGTAAAATTTGCGGTGCTCCTTTATCAGCAGCAACAGAATCAAAAATCTCCACCGATTTCATAGTATTACCTTGTTCCATGAACAAAGAAGCCTCACGTAAACGTGCAAGAAAAGGATAGCCCCCAAAATGAGAGGCTTTAACAATTTCCAATTGCTTTACTGCCTCATCAAAATGACGTGTATTTGCAAGATCAAGACTTTTTACAAATGCATCACCAATATAACCAGCTTTCTTTATTTGCTGCTGATGATAAATTTGATAAGCAACTATCATGAGTATAAAAACAATAGCTGCTCCAATAATTGAAAAACCATAACGTCTCCAAAAAGCAAGAGCCTTTTCTTGACGAAACTCTGCATTTACTTCAGCAATAAAACTATCATACGACATATTATCATACCTTGAAAAAAGTTACTTTATTTGTGCTTTTACGCATAAATGAACAAAGATGGTAGTCCTAATTAACTAAAAAAATTTAAAACTTCTAAGCTCTTCATCTAAAATCCATACGTATCTGAACCACTTAGAGTTTTATAACTGCATCAACCCAAAACGATGTAACTGCCTTTTTGTTCATATTGCAGTTTTTTTAATCTTTTAAATTTTAAAAATTATCATCGCTTTAATATTCATCATGTCACGCTTAACTATAGTATTAAGAATTATTCGTCAGTCTCTCTATAGCTATAAGGATTACTTTAAAAAACTCAAAAGTAATAATTATTATACTGGTTCAAATTATTAACAATGGGAAAAAGATTTATAAAAAACAGACCTTAAGCAAAGATTTCTGCATCAATTCTATCTCTTCAACTTAAATTTTTATCCGGTTAACAAATTTTTGTAACCAATACAGTTTCTAAAAACATTCTATTATAATGGCCAAATCCACATAAGCATTGGAACAGCAACAATAACTACCAATACTGCTAGTGGCGCACCAAATCGCGGATAATCACTAAATCGATATCCTCCTGGTGCCATCACGAGCATATTACTTTGATGTCCAATAGGTGTGAGAAATTCACACCCCGCACCAATCGCAACAGCCATCAGAAAAGCTTCAGGTTTATAATGAAGAGAATGAGCAAAACTTGATGCAATTGGAGCTACCATCATCACTGTCGCTGCATTATTTAAAAACGGCGTTACCAACATGGCTGTCACCAACATAAGTGCTAATGCACCAGATGGTGGGAAAAATACCGCCAACTGGCTAAGCCATTGACCTATGAGATCTGTACATCCTGTCTTCTCTAGTGCCGCACTTACTGGAATGAGAGTTGCTAACAGGACTAATATTTGACCATCTAACGCTTGATATAAATCACGCGCTGGCAAAACGCGAAAGATAACCATTGCAGCGGCAGCAGAAAAAAAGCAAAAGCAACAGGAACAATATGAAAAGCCGTAAAAATTATCGCTATAAAGAGAATAGCTAAAGAAACAAAACCATGTCGTAAATTACCAAATACGATATTTCGCTTTGCTAAAGGCAAACATTTCAATTCCCGTAATAAAGTGGGAATAATCGTATCCTGCCCTTGCAAAACAATTACATCTCCAAGATGGAAAATAATATCACCAAGCCTGCCCCGTACTCTTTCATGCTGACGACTTAACGCAAGAAAATTTACATCATAGCGATCAAAAAGTGAAAACTCTTTCGCACTGATGCCAATAAGAGGAGAATTATGTGTAATGACGGCCTCAATAATATCAATGTCGCTATCTTTATCACCCGCTGGAATAGCTCGACCAGTAGAAAATTCTAAACGAGCAGAATTCATCACACTATCTAGCCCTGTATGCGAACCTTCCAGCAAAACAATATCATTTTCAGATAAAACAAAATCTGGCAATGGTGAAATTGATACATTGTTTCTAATGATATGAATCACCATGACATCACCACCAGATGGCTTAACCAAATCAATAATAGTTTTTCCTACAATCGATGAATTCGTTGGAATATGTATTTCCGAAACATAGTTACGAATATCAATAGCATCATCAAACGATACACCTGAACGTACCCGTACAGGTAAAAGCCAAGAAAAAAATACCACATATAATACACCAGCAGTAGCAACGACTATCCCAACCGGGGTAAAATCAAACATGGTAAAAGGTACTCCCGCTAGACGTTCTTGCATAGCTGAAATAACAACGTTGGGAGAAGTTCCTATCTGTGTCATAAGACCGCCTAATAAAGAACCAAATGCCATGGGCATCAAAAAAACGGAGGGAGAAACCTGAGAACGACGAGCAAATTGGAAAGCAATCGGCAGCATGATAGCTAAAGCGCCAATGTTTTTCACAAACATTGACAAAAATACTACAGAAATAACCAAAAAAGCCAATTGAAGGCGTACTGATTTCACATCTGGCCATAGCCGTTGAATGATAAATTCCATGATACCAGAACGTGATACAGCCGTACTAACAACAAACACACTTCCCACAATAATAACAATATCATTACTAAAACCGCTAAACGCCTCCTTCGGGCTAACAAGTCCCACACTACAAGTAATCAATAATGTACAAATAGCGACAAGGTCATAACGGAATCGATCCCAAATAAAAACAACCATCATGAAACCAATGATAGAAAACGTCATTATTTGATCTTCTGTCATGACACCCATTTCTCCCCGTTAGATTACATAAAATAAAATATAACTCTTATTTTTTAACTGTTCCTATAAATAGCAGCAAGATAAAAGCTGACATGAAAATAATTTAATGATAAACATAATTGTAATCTACATAGACTTCCTTATTATAAAATGTTGAAATTAAAAAAAATTGATGACAGATAATAAAAATGTATTGCCCAAAAGGCGATAATGATTCTACATGTGCAAAGCGGGTAAGAATGGGTAACTGTTTGGTGCAGCCATATTTGAACCTTTACTGTTGTTTTTAGAGAACTCGTCTATGTTCTCGTATCAAGTGAAAGCGGAAGAAAAAATGGTCAATCTTAATGGTGTGCATCAGAGAAAACTAAAATATTGGTTAATATGTATTGTTGGTTTTTTTGCTATTTTATTCATTGTTTTTGTCGGTGGTTTTTATATGGCAAAGCCCTACCTTAACAGTTTCGTGAAACGGGAGATAGCGCGCCATTCTATAAAAGCAGAAACATATGATGTCAGTATTATGGGCAAAGTTAATTTAACAAACGTTACACTCCCCGTCCCTGCCGGTGTGTCCCTTAAAATTGGAGCTCTTTCTGCACGTCCTCCTATTTCTTTTATTCCTGGTACTTTTACATTTTACAATGTCGATTTACAGTATAAAAATATCAATGTGAAAGTTCCGCAAATTTCTTTCAATAGCATCTCTTTAAAGGAGAAGGATAGCACACTTACATCACACCTTTTGCAATCAATTATGCGTATTGATCTTTCTTCAATTGTTGCTCCGGATATACAGCTTTCTGTAAAAAATGCGGATGAACAAATCGAAAAATTGAAGATAGAGAATTTTCAGCTTTTTAATTTTAAAAAGGGACAGATTGGTTCTGTTAGCATCAAAAATATGGATCTAACAGCGACTGTTGCAGATGGTACTAAACAAATGCGTCTTACCGCTAAAAGTGATGCAATAGAAGCACATGACATGGACATAAACTATGCCTATGCTATTCTTTTAGGAAAAGGTAGTTCTGTCAATCAAGTAAAAAATATTACTGGTCCTATTTCTCTAAAAAATCTAATGGTTGATATTTTCAAAGAAAAAGAGAAAGAGAAAGACGTTTCTCTGGCTGTTGGTGCATTTAAAACATCCGGTTTTAAAATGAGATCGTTCAAACAAACACCTCAAAAATTATTTGATGCTTACTTGAATGCACGAGAAAAAAATAATATTGTAGCTGAAAAAAAAGTAATCCGTGATATTCTTATAAATGACTTTTCTAACATTACCTTAGCTGATGCAGATGTGAGTAAGCTCGTTATCGACGCACCGCAGTTTAAAGAAACATTTGAATCATTCCAATTCAAACAAGGCTTATGGAATCAGCCTATACCAAAAAAACTTCTTATCTCTTTCAATAATCTTTCAATTTTAACTAAAAAAATGAACGAAAAAGACTTAGACTTGCTCAAAAAGCTCAATCTTGAGCGCTTTGATTTTTCGGGAAAATTGGATGTCTCTTATGATGAGAAAAAACGTATGCTTTTTCTTAATACAATGTCTTTCAACATAAGAAATGTTGGATCTGGAGAAATATCAGCGCAAGTTGTTGATGTTGATGAAAAGCTCTTTTCTGCTCAAAAAGACTTAATGATTGCTGTTTCTCAAAATATTGGTATCTTTGATATTGGCATCCGCTATACGGATGCTGGTTTTATTGATAAGCTTTTTTCTTATCTTGCACAAAATCTTAATGACAAGAAACATGATCTCAAACAGGAACTTTATGACAATTTTTATCTGATGATGACACAAAGCCCCAAGCTGCTGTTAAAAAAACACGATGAAGCAGAAAAAATTTCTAAATCTTTGGGTGACTTCGCTAAACGACCTCAAACATTAACCATTAAAATTAAAGCGAAAGATGATAAAGGGCTCACAATAACTGATCTTCAGTCTGCTCTACAAAATGATTTGTCTACAATTTTAAACAAAGTACATCTTGTGGTAAAAAATCAAGCATCGCCTTAAAAATATATTCAGTTTTAAATATGATGATCTTGTCTATAACTTTAGTGGCTTTATTCCTCTTTTCTCTTTTGTATGATAAGAGAGAATGTCCTATAAAGTAATTTACGCAAGGAATATACATTCGTAAAATTGTCGATAGTTGGAGTTGTTCATGCCTGATTTATCTTCAAATCGCTTACCTAACCGCGCTTCTCGTGTCACAAATCAAGCGCTTTCTGCTATCGAGCGTTTTCTCCATATTGAAGCTCTCAGTGGGATTGTTCTTTTATTAGCTGCAGCTGCTGCACTCGTTTTTGCTAATTCTCAATATGCTTCTCTCTATGAGTCTTTCTGGCATACACCTTTTGGCTTTAGTTTTGGTCATTTCTCTCTCTCATGGGACTTACATTTCTGGGTTAATGATGCTCTCATGACTGTCTTTTTTCTGGTTGCTGGAATGGAAATTCGACGTGAAATTCATGAAGGTGCTCTTGCCAATCTTAAACAAGCTATTTTACCAATTGTTGCTGCAATAGGTGGAGTATGTCTTCCTGCAATTATTTATCTCAGCTTTAACCTGAAGGGAGGACATACACATGGTTGGGCTGTGCCAACAGCAACAGATATCGCCTTTGCTTTAGGTATTTTGGCTCTTCTCGGGAAAAAAATTCCTTCTAACCTTCATATCATCCTTTTATCTTTAGCAATTATTGATGATATTATTGCTGTTCTCATTATTGCTTTCTTCTACTCTACAAACATTGATCCTAGTGGTCTCATTATTGCAGCTGCAGGTATTGCTTTGGTGTTGTTTTTTCAATGGATTGGATTCGCATCGGCATGGCTGTACATTCTGCCTGGTGCAATCATCTGGTGGGGTTTAATGACAACAGGTGTTCATCCATCACTTGCTGGCGTGATTTTAGGTATGATGACTCCTGTTTACCCTACCCGCACCCTTGTTGCACCACTCACCATGCTAAGCAATGCGATGCAAATTCTTCAAGAAAAAAATACTAAAACAGATCTGCATCATATCGCAACCGCATTGAAAAAAATGCGTAAAGGGCAACGCGATATGATTGCTCCAGTAATACGTGTTCAAAAGGCACTGCATCCGTGGGTTGCGTACAGTGTGATGCCAATTTTTGCTTTTGCAAATGCTGGTGTTAGTTTTGCAAATTTTGACCTTTCTTCTCATGAATCATTTTTGATTGTACTTGGTGTTGTTATTGGTCTTTTTGTTGGAAAGCCTTTTGGTATTATTGCCGCCAGTTATCTAGCCGTAAAATCAGGACTCTGTCGCCTGCCTCCTCAAATGACATGGGCAGGTATTTTACTCATTGGTTTTTTAGCAGGAATTGGCTTTACGATGTCTATCTTTGTTTCAATGCTTGCTTTTAAAGATGTTGTTTTGCTTGATTCTGCAAAAATTGGTGTCCTTTGTGGATCTGGTTTATCTGCTCTTGTAGGTCTTGGATATGGAATTGTTTATATCAAACGTAATAAAAAATTTCATAATTCTCAATCAATCAATAATAATCTGCTTTGTTGAACTGATCTTTTAGCATAACCAAGATTTTACCTACAATCCTTGAAATGAGTATATTTGCTTGCTAAGATATTCTTAGCTTATATTTTTTTAGTTAAATGAACGATTTAAAGATTCTCATAAAACATTAAGAATTTTCTTTTGTTGTTTCATTTATCAGAAGTCAAAATATCAAATTTCAAAAAAAGTATGTTGCGGTTTAATGATCACCAGTCGTCTAATTTAAATATTAGGCTATTTAACATAAATGGATATATTTTATTTCTCATTAAAACAAAACTTATCTATATAGTATCGTGTTTTATTATGGATTAAGGAAACCGAAGAGATTCCATCGATAACAATAAATCATTCATCTATTTCTGATAAAAAAGTTAAATCATTCCTTTTTTGCAATCTTTCAATAATAGCAGCAAACGGCAAATGAAGATAAAATATGATATAAGGCCTTGGAATAGATTGATTTAATCATACTCTTAAGAGAAAATCCTCGAGCATAGAAATAAGCAAAACTAGAATAAACATATCCATTACTGATTAATAAATTTTTTAGTGAAATTAAAGACGTTTTGATAATTTCAAGCGTATGCTTTCATCTATTTGTTGCTGCTAAGAGCGCTAAAAGCAATGGGTTAATTGGTTTTCCATATTAAGATACATTTCTTTCTCCATCCATAATTTACGTCATTTTGCATCTAAAATTTTCTTGTGTGCAGATAGATCATTTTATCTCTTGGCATCACAGGTAGATATTAAGAGCATCTCCCTTTCAACATAAAAGCTTGAAATTTTTATAAATTATTTACTGCTAGGATAACATTTTTAATTTTTAACCAACTAAAAAGCAAATTCTATAAGCTCTATGATGTTTTTTCTGAAGTATAATTCTCCTTTCAGAACATACAAAGATGCATTCTTCTTCTCTCCCAGACACTTACTTACAAACAATTTTCCTTTCCCTTTATCTTATATCTGAATGCTTTATAAGAAATATTTTGTATTGTCTCCGAAATAGTTTTTATCCCTATGCCAATCTTGCTTATAATACGCAAGCAAACAGTTTTTTTCTTCATTATAAGAAAATTTAAATGAGAGAATTTAACCGAATCAATGAATCTTATTTAAACTGAACGTATAAATTATGCTTATAAAGTAAATTATTCATACATATTAAAACTTTATGTTCTTGAAATTGAGAATTAAAAAATACTTAATTTTTATCCAATCCATAAACAGCATGTAATGTTCTAACCGCAAGTTCAGTATAAGCACTATCAATCAAAACAGAAATCTTAATCTCGGAAGTCGTGATTGCTTGAATATTAATACCTTTTTCAGCCAAAGCCTTAAAAGCCGTAGCAGCAACACCTGCATGGCTGCGCATTCCAATGCCAATAACAGATATTTTGGCAAGATCGCTTTCAAATTGGATAACATCAAATCCAATCTCTTTATGATTCTTCTCAAGCAGTGAAACGGCTTTATGGATATCTGCCGACGGAACAGTAAAAGTCATATCAGTTTTTGAACCATCTTCAGAAGTATTTTGCACAATCATATCAACATTAATGCGCTCTTCAGCCAAAGGGCCAAAGATAGCTGCAGAAATCCCAGGACGATCTGCAAGCCGACGCAACGAAATCTGTGCTTCATCCTTAGCAAAAGCAATACCAGTAACATTCTGTTGTTCCACAATTTCATCCTCATCGCAAATAAGTGTTCCAGAAGAGTTCATTGGATCCCCCATACTTAATGCATTGGGATCTTCAAAACTTGAACGCACAAAGGTACGGACTTTATGAACCATAGCCAATTCAACAGAACGAACCTGTAAAACTTTTGCTCCAAGAGAAGCCATTTCCAGCATTTCTTCAAAAGCAACTTTTGGTAAACGGCGTGCCTTAGGCTCTATGCGTGGATCAGTTGTATAAACACCATCCACATCTGTATAAATATCACAGCGATCAGCTTGTACAGCTGCCGCAATTGCAACAGCTGTTGTATCTGATCCACCACGCCCTAAAGTAGAAATCCGATTATCTGGAGCTACCCCTTGAAAGCCAGCAATAACTGCAACCTGGCCTTCTTGAAAGCGTTGTATCAAAAATGATCCATCAATATTTGTAATACGCGCATGACTATGTGCATTATCCGTATTAATAGGAATCTGCCAACCAAGCCATGAACGTGCATTCACCCCCATAGCTTGAAGTGTAAGAGCCAACAACCCTGCTGTTACCTGCTCACCAGAAGCAACTATCACATCATATTCGTAAGCATCTTTATGTATTGGTGAAGCATCACATGTCCACTGAACTAACTCATTGGTTTTACCAGCCATCGCAGATACTACAACGGCAACATCATGACCTGCATCCACTTCTCTTTTAACATGCCGCGCAACATTATGGATACATTCAATGTTTGCTACAGATGTTCCGCCAAATTTCATGACAATGCGCGCCATCAACAATACTCTTAACTTTTATATTTCTTATCAATGGGAATAGGATCCCACTATCGTATCAATAAACCACCTATCCACATACAGAATATCTATCATTTGTGCAAGTTTAGCTATATTTATATTAATTTCTCTTGACTTTAAGATAAAATCCACTTGACTTGAGCACTTAAAATTACAAGGAGAGCGATATGATAAATGAAAAACGTACCACCATTGATCAAAATGAAATTGATCATTTTTCACGTATCGCTGCCGAATGGTGGAATCCACAAGGAAAATTTCGCCCCCTTCATCAATTCAATCCAACACGTCTTGCTTATATTAGAGAAAAAATCTGTTCAGAATTTAATCGTGATCTTGTTTCACTTATGCCCTTCGAAAATCTTAGAATTCTTGATATTGGTTGTGGAGGTGGCCTGTTATGTGAACCAATGGCACGCCTTGGTGCTACGATTGTGGGAGCTGATGCGGCATACACAAATATTGAAGTCGCAAAAATCCATGCAGCACAAAATAACCTTTCAATCGATTACCGTGTCACAACTGCAGAAGAACTTGCCAATAACGGGGAACAATTTGATATTATTCTTAATATGGAAGTTGTTGAACATGTAGCTGATGTTAATCTCTTTATAAAAACCACAGCAAAAATGCTTAAACCACAAGGACTAATGTTTGTCTCGACCCTCAACCGCACATGGAAATCATGGGGGCTTGCTATTATAGGTGCTGAATACATCCTACGTTGGCTTCCAAAAGGAACCCATGATTATAAAAAGTTCCTAAAACCTCAGGAACTTAAAAACCTTTTATTCCAAAATACTCTCACTGTCATTGACGAGATTGGCATAACTTATAATCCATTAAATGACAGCTGGAATCGTTCAAAAGATATGAGCGTTAACTATCTTCTTCTTGCAAAAAACATGCGATAAACACATTCTATAATTTTTTTATATCTTGCAATAAAGAATTAAGCTTCCCCTCATCTTCTAAGGCATACAGATCATCGCAACCACCAACATGATAATCGCCTATAAAAATTTGTGGAAATGTATTACGCCCATTTGCTCGCTGCACCATTTCTTGGCGAAGAGAAGTTGATGCATCAATATCTGTATATTTTACCCCTTTTTTATCAAGTAAAACACGCGCTTTCGTGCAATAGGGACAATTAGGACGTGTATAAATTATGATCTTTTTCATTGTATTATTCTCCAATATTTTCAAAATAATTCCTACTCTAAGCTTCTCTCACGAAACAGGAAATGTAGAAGCCTCTTTTAATACACGAGAAAATGTTAATACATCAACTTGGCGTGCCCCTGCACGTTTTAATGTCGCAGCCGCTGCTGTAACTGTCGCACCAGTTGTGAAAACATCATCGATTAATAAAATAGAACGTCCCTTTAGATATTTTTTAATTTTATATGGTACTTCAAAGGCATTTGTGACATTCAGTTTTCGCTCCTTAGCAGATAAATTCACCTGCGGACGCGTATGTCGGCAACGCACAAGCCAACCAGGTTTAAAAATTTTTTTCTGCGCTTCTGCAACATAACGAGCAAGTTCCGCAGATTGATTGTAACGCCTCTTCAAAAAACGACGAAAATGCAAAGGAACGGAAATAATAACATCACAATCATCAATAATTTCGCGTCCAGCCGATATCATCCAATTTGCCATAAAAGATGCCAATTCTATATGATCACTATATTTCAACCGTGTTACGAGAGTTTGTGCCACCCCTTTATGAACAATAGCTGAGCGAACACGTGAAAAAGGATAAGAATTTGTAAGAGCTTCACCACTGAGAAAACCATCTCCCATATCACAAACAAAAGGGGTTCCCATAACAGGACAATAAGGTTTTGTAATAAATTGAAGGCCTTTCCAACATTCAGAACAAATCGTACCGCAGGCAGAAACTCTTTGCTTACATCCAGGACACATCGGCGGATATAAAATTGCTAGCAAGCGCTCAATGAACTTATTTAATATATTCCCGCCATTTAAAGCCACTTCTTGTAAAGATAACATCATGAATTCCGGCTTTTATAGTTTTCCTGTACAAAAAATCCTTTTATATTCTCTAACTTTAATTCCTTTAAAAACTCTTACTTCTTATAAATTTATTTTTTTTACATCATAAACTTGACAGAGCTTACGCAAAAATGAACTTTCTTAAAATATAAGCAGTACAAATCGAGAGATTTTAATAATATGTCGCATCTTTTCATTTTTGATCACAACCGCATTGAACAATTCCGTAAACGTGCTTTCAAAAAAGCAAAAGAAGGTTATGACTTTTTATTATCTCACATGGCTGAAGATCTCTATAAGCGCCTCAATACTGTTGATCGTCTCTTTACATTAGCTCTGGATTTACACAGCCATACAGATCTTGCTACACAAGCTCTCCTAAAATCTAGAAAAGTTTATTCCATAGAACGTGTTGAAACTGATATGCTTTATCAAAGTCATGATAAAAAATTTCATTTACGTTCTCGAGAATTTCTTGATTTTCCTCAAAATTATTGTGATCTTATTGTTTCACTTCTCTCGTTGCAGTTGACCAATGATACCCCTGGCGTTCTTAGTCAAATAAAAAATATCCTTAAACCAGATGGCTTATTTCTAGCTGTTATGGCAGGAGCTGGTACACTCACAGAGTTACGTGAATGTCTCCTACAAGCTGAAATTGAGATCTATGGTGGGGCAAGCCCTAGGATCTATCCTTTTGTCGATATTCGCGATGCAGGGATTCTTTTACAACGTGTTGGTTTTGCTTTCCCTGTAGCAGATATTGAAGATATCACAATACGCTACAATACAATGTTTGATCTCATGCACGATCTTAAAGCTATGGGCATGCAAAATGCGCTTATCAATCGCTCACGACGCCCTGTATCTAAGCGATTTTTTCTTCGTGCTGCTGAAATCTACGCACAACGATTTAGCGATCCCGATGGCCGTATTCGCGCACATTTTTCTTTCATTTGGCTCTCTGGTTGGGCTCCTCACCCAAATCAGCAAAAACCCATACAACCAGGATCAGCACAAATATCCCTTATAAAGGTTCTACAGTCGAAAACAATATAGTTTCATAAAAATTATTTTTCAAAAATACTTTTATCGGTTGTTCGTAATATCTGACTGGTTATGGTTCCAGCTAACATTGAATCACTTACATTTAAGGCTGTACGCCCCATATCAATGAGCGGTTCAATAGACATAAGTACAGCGACCAAAGAAACTGGAAGCCCCATAATGGGTAATACTATTAATGCCGCAAAAATAGCACCACCACCGACACCAGCGACACCAATAGAACTCAATGTTACAACACCAACAAGAGTAGCAATCCACATAGGATCAAGAGAATTAATCCCTACGGTTGGTGCTATCATAGCTGCAAGCATTGCTGGATAAAGGCCTGCACAACCATTTTGTCCAATTGTTGCTCCAAAAGAGGCTGCAAAACTCGCAATAGATTGTGGTATACCGATCCATTGTGTTTGTGCTTCAATATTCAAAGGAATACTTGCAGCACTTGAACGACTGCTAAAAGCAAATGTTAAAACCGGCAACACCTTTTTGAAAAAACGGAAGGGATTAATTCCTGATATACCGAGCAACACGCCATGAATTACAAACATAAGGATAATTCCAACATAGGAAGCGATGATAAAAACCAATAAATTTAAAATATCTGTAACATGCGAGGTTGCTCCTACTTTTGTCATAAGTGCATAAATACCATAAGGAGTTAAAGCAATCACAATACGAACTAACCGCATAATCCAAGATTGTGCCACTTGAATAAATAAAAGTGCTTTTTCGCCTTTTTCTGGATCATCTTTCTTTAAGACAAGAACTGCAGCTCCTAAAAAAGATGCAAAAATAACAACACTGATGATTGATGTACGCTTGGCTCCGGTTAACTCAGCAAAGGGATTTTTAGGAATCAAAGACAAAATCATTTTTGGGACGCTCATATCACCAAGTTGAGAAATACGATCCCCGAGAACAACAGAAACATTTTGTCCTTCATGTACCAAACCATTTGCCGTTAATTCAAAAACATTAACGACCAAAACACCAACCAACGCTGAAAGAGCAGTTGTAAAAAGCAATATTGAAATTGTCATTATACTCATTTTACCAACAGCATAAATAGAATGCAAATGAGCAACCGCTGAGACTATAGAGACAAAAACCAATGGCATAACAATCATTTGTAGTAATAAAATATAGCCATTACCAACAATGTTAAACCATTCAACGGATTTCAACAAAGTGGCCTCACCTTCTCCATAAATAACTTGTAAAATACTTCCAAAAATCAAGCCAAGGATAAGTCCTAGCATAACACGCAATGAGAGGCTCCATTTCATTCTCTTACTTTGGACAAGCCATAACAAAAAAATAACAAATAGAAATAAATTAATGAAGAAATTAAATGTCATTGTTTATGCTCACTTTTATGCCCACTATTGTTATGATTGGTATTAAATAATATGCACAATTAAAGATAAATGTGCGATATTTGAAAGTGAAATATAAAGCTTACAATGCTTTTACGAAATCATTATTTTTTAATTTATAGGCTAAAAGAGAAATTTTTGTCTACTAATCATAATTTAAAGAAGATAAAAAATTAAATGGGATGATTCTTCTTTTATCTATAAAATTTATGGATAAAAGATAATGTTTTTTATTATAATGTAACACTAAAAAACGATTGCAATATATGTTATTGTATAAACATTTTTAATATTTTTTCTGTTATTGTAATAAATAACATATTTATTAAATTATTATTTATAAATTTATTATAAATTTTTCTAAACTATTCTATTAATAATTTTTTATAATATACATTATTTATTTAAATAACTTATACATTTTTTGTTTGCATAGAATACTATTTTTATATAACAAAAAATATGAATATAAAAAAAATATTGAATTTATACAAACGTATTAAAATATATAGGAAGAGTTATTATATTACGATTTTGTTTATTCTATTTTATAAATGAATGCACGCTCTCACGAAATACAAAATAGACCTTCATTGTGTTGCGAATTCATACGTATATTTAAAAACAATACCTCTCAGTATTGCAGAGATTTAATGCAGCGTCGTACAAAACAGCAGCGCCGCCACTTCAATCACTACTAAGATTACATGACAAATGGAAACTTTATCAAGATTCGCAAGAGTTTCCCGCTGGTTATCCCGCAACAATATTAGTAGGAAAAGTGCCAAGATGTTGCAGATTTGCTAAGCTCTGCATAAAAGATGTGATCATCAAACCGCGTTTTGGTGAAAGAGGTAGAAATAAAATCAAGGTACGCGACGTTGGTGATCTAAAGTTTAAATATCAACAGATCGAGAAATCGTTAAGTAATCAGCAATTAATAGCGCAACATATGGTCTAGGGATTAGAGTCGGAGTTGGGCTATTAATTTTGGATGGCGAAGTATATGCTATAAGCCAACGTAGGCGGCTACGAAAAATCTCGATATTAAGAAGTACAAGTACAGCTAGAATAATACAGAACGACCAAAAGCTTGAAGAGATTGCAGCGATTCTCATTCGTCGATCAGGATTTATCGGGCTAGTTATGGTTGAATTCAAATGCGAATATAGTAACAATGTGAAGTATCTATTGGATGTAAACTAAAGGTATTGGGGCGGTATATTCACGCTCTAACATCTGAGATTAACTATCCTGCCCTGCATTTGCACTGTCTTAAGGGAGAAAGAATCGCGACGTCTGTCCCACCCGATCAGGTTGTTGAAAAGCGTTGCTTGCTTGGTGAATTGCGCCACTATGTTTAGAAACTCTTATCGCGTAAGGTTATTGCATCAAGCACCCCTCTTTTAAAAGCTAAGGCAAAATAGAGTTTGAGGATTTCGGAAAGGGAAGGTTCGGCGCTTTTTGGTACGCACAAATGATAGCATATTCACAAAAGGGAATTGAGCGGTAAATCAACTGGTACTGGTGCCACGACTAGGAGTATCTTCTTTGAACGTATGCCAGTAAGATACTGTCCATTGACTCTTTCACCGCACTGGATACAACCTTTTATGAAAGCAATATTGTGCAGACCAGAACAATCCTAAAAAACATCGATGAGTTCTTTATCCCTCTTTTTGTTTTTTTCACAACATCGCTTTCTGTTTAAAAAGGAATGCTATTCTGTTTTGTCTATCTTCTTATTTGTTGCCTTATCTGTATAGCTTTCGGATATTGCCATGCAAAAATTAACCACCTCACCCCCAGAAAGCATAGTTTTGCTTTCTGGATCAGCACCTAGATAACTAATTAAAATCACTTTATTAAGCATGCGCTTGATATTCTTTATGGGGAAATAACACGTCATAACCAAACAAATTTACAACTGATGATAGTGTAGACTGAGCCTAAAAGAGTATTAAATATTGATAAACATGGACTTGATTTCACTGATGTTGTTTACTTTGAGTGAAAATACGCTTTTATTAATGTAACATATTCAAATCGTATGAAAGCCATTGGAATGTTTTTCTGATGGCACAACAGTTGTTATTTTTGCACTTTTTGGTACTGAAGCGATATTAATTTTTGCTATGCAAATAAATAAAGAAAGAGAGGTTTTTGATGACTATCAAAAAAACTTTAAAGAAGCATCTTATTACACAAAAGAAGATTGGAAAGCTGTAAATTTACCATTACCCACAGCTAAAGGACTTGTATGTTTGAAATCAGCCAAAGAAGTTTAATGTCCAGTGTCGATTATAAATTAAAGAAGGTAATTATTTTTTCGTTTATGATAAAAGTTTTCAAAATATGTATAAAAACTAATAATTTTCTATTTTCCTTTTTGTAAGTTTGTGCTACTTGGTGCGTGGTTGTGCCCTTATAGCTCAGTTGGTAGAGCACCTGATTTGTAATCAGGGGGTCGGGAGTTCGAGTCTCTCTGGGGGCACCGTATTGCTTTATATTCCTATTAAGTTACTGATATTTTATATATTTTTTAAAATGAGAGACACCTAAATTAAAGAAAGAATAAGATTCTCACATATACCTAAAGCGCATCTTTTTTACCAATTTTCTCCAACAATTTTATAACTAAGAAATCAAAAATTATTATGACAAAAATTTTACAATAAGCATCCATTTAGCTTTTCTAGGAAAAAACTATACTTTAGTCTAAATTGTATAGAATAAAGAATTATATTTTAAAAAATTATCTCAACTGGGTATTCAAGAAATTTTATTAAAAACGTTTAGAAATTCATTTAAACGATTGACCTTTTGCAAGAACTTTGTAAAAAGGCATAGTTAGTTTGGAGGGGTGGCCGAGTGGTTTAAGGCACCGGTCTTGAAAACCGGCGTGCAGGAAACTGTACCGTGGGTTCGAATCCCACCCCCTCCGCCACAGCACTTTTATCATGTTGTAACTTATTGATTTTATGTGTGTTTTTTTAAGGTGCGGGATTCGTAAATAAAGGTTCGGGAATAGGATTCTCGAACATGCTTCTACAAAGTGCGTGCTTGTTTGCTAACTTTCTCTAATAATTTTTTAAATTCTGCTAAATCCTGTTGTGAAAGATTGTGTAAATTTCTAACAAACATGCCAACAATTTCACGACTCAACGGATTAGAAGGCTTTATTGTAAAACTCTTGAGGCAAACATCAGCCTCTTTTCTTAAGAGACATGCCATCTTTTGGTCTAAAGCGTAAAACTCTATGATCTTTTCCTCCAGTCCTAAAGGAACAGATCTTTTACCAATCTCTGCAGAAGATAAAAATGCTACCAGATATATCTAGTTTCTCAGTCATATCTAAGAGACGTTCTGAATGATCAATACGGAGTTTTCGTAAGGTTTTACCAAATGGTGTTAGCATCTAAAATCCTATTAAAAAAGAAGCTCTCACGTGATTCTAGCAGAAATTTTCAGGTTTTGGTTAGCTCCTTTTAAAAACGGGAAATTGTCTATACTCAGTCGTTTCGGCGTGATCTCAAACGTAAAAGCACAGGTAAATATGCTAATGCACTAGAAGAGGATTTGCTGCTTGTGATCAAAGCGTTAGCGGAAAATCAACCGCTAAAGGCACATTGGAGAGATCATGCACTAACAGATCAGTGGCGCAATTGTCGTGATTGTCACATAAAGCCCGATTTAGTTTTGATCTATCGAAAGCCAGATGCCAAAACACTAGAGCTTTTACGACTTGCTTCCCATTCTGAACTGCGTTTATAATTGGATCTTCAATTCATAGTAAAAAGAATTTTACGCATTTTTTTCTTTTATGACAGTTGTTCAGTTCTTTGAGAACCATTGTTTTAAATGAGCGAAGATATTATCTAACGCATCCATGAGGCGTGCGAAATCAAGGATCAACAAAAAGATAAAAAACGCTATCCATTTCATAAAGCGAGACATCATTTTCACACTTTGGTAGGTACGTATCATTTCCTGAAGCATTTCTTTTTCTGTGTCTGAAAGCTCTATGTGTTTTTCAGTTTTTTTTCTGGATATGTTGCCACCCACACAAGTACTCACCCTGCTTGTTTAATAGCCACTTTCTTATTAAAGCTTGGAAAGATAATGTTAATTGGCTATTATCAAAGTTAATTATTAACCCACATGATGCATATTTTCAGAAAATTCACATATCAATAGAGAAAGGGAATGATTTCCTATGGTTAATAATATTTACTGTGTTGGACGCAATTATGTGGAACACGCATATGAACTTAACAATATTGTCGAAGATGAACCCATTATATTTAGTAAGCCAAACAGTTCACTCGTGTTAGGAAATCGAATTTATCTACCTGATTTTTCTAAAGAAATACATTTCGAAACTGAAATTGTACTCAGAATCTCAAAGGATACTTTTATGGTCACTGAGATAGAAGCTGAAGAATGTTACGATGCAGTGACAGTGGGGCTTGATTTAACCGCTAGAGATTTACAAACAAAATTAAAAGAAAAAAAGCTTCCTTGGTTTTTGTCTAAAGGATTTAAAGGGGCTGCATACGTCTCTGATTTTATAAACAAGGAAAAAATAAATAATCCAATAACTTTTGCGATAAAATTAAATGGTGAAATGAGGCAATTTGGCAATACGAGAGATATGATTTTTAGCTTTGGGAAAATAATATCATTCTTAAGTAGCTACATTCAGCTAAAACGTAATGATATTATATATACAGGGACTCCACAGGGAGTAGGAAAACTTTCTAAGTTTGATAAAATAGAATTATATCTCGAAGATAAATTAGTTTCAAAGTTAGAAGTAAAATGAATCATCAAACACTTACCTTTTGTATCGTTTCATTTTTTTAGTTATTTCACCTAGCCCGAACCTGGCCCTTATCATCGATAAGGCAACGAGACTGGGGAAAAAAGAATACGTTTGCGAACGTTTTATGACTGTGTACAGCAACATATGTGCATGGGATATTTTCCATATTAAGTGTCTTAGAACTCATTCTCAACAACAAAATGCTATTTTTTAGTAAAATTCATGGGAAGCTATTATTTATTATATATAAGCTTTAAATCAATTAAATCTGGAATACACAACTTAAATTTAAAAGAATAAAATCAAATAATAAAAAGTATTCTATAAGTAAAAAAATTTTTATAAGCTATATGGATATTTTTTAATATAAATACTAATAATAAAATTATAGATATTTTATATAGAATAATTTCCAAAATTATTTGCTTTTGGCATTGTTATTAAAAAAGTTTTTATTTATAATAATAAATCACTTCAGTATATTTACATGGTTTACTTTAATAACTATTTTTATACCATTTGCTATTCCTATTAAAAAAACACAACGAATAAAAATCTATATTAATATAGCAACGAGAACAGTTTTATTTCTATTTTCTATTTTCTTTTTTCATTTTTTTATAACTTTATCAACAAATCGATAATAGGTTTATTTATATATTTGCTATTAATATAGATATTTTAAGTTTTTTTAAAACTTATACTACCACCAATTTTTTTATTTTTGTGTGAAGTAAAACAATTGCTGATTTCATTAAACACAGCACAGTTATGGCTTAAGTATAGCCAAAAGGATATCTTTGTTGTTTTCAACACCCACATCATTCAAACAATAGAGGGGAAAGAAAAAGTCGTATCGGCTGCAAAATTACTACTAAAAGCATAGAGCTAATACCTCAAGAATTAAAAAGACAAAGCAGCGTGCATTAAAGGAAATAAGAATAACAAATTTACCCTCGGCCACTATGGCAAATAAATATGATTTTTTTATAAAAATTTTCGACCAACAATCATCAAAACATGTATCAACCATAACTTCTCTGATGAAAAATTTGTTGCTTTTATCTCTGTTATATACGTCTCAAATATATTAAAGACCCTAGCTATACCATATTGCCTACAGGAAAATATGAAATTCATTTATGACACCAATGTCACAAGATGCGGCTTTGAACCTCATCCTACAATGAAAATGGCTGTACAAGCCCTGATGATCTCATTGGTGAGGATGGATTCATCGAAATCAAATACTTGAGATCAGTAAACCATATATGCTTTTGTATAAATAGCGAAATCAAACTAAAATGTTAACGTGCAGATGCAATTCCAAATGGCTTGTACAAGACGAAAATGGTGTGATTTCTAAGCTAAGCAACACATTGATTTATAATGATAAGTTGTCCTTCTCAACTTGAATCATAACTCCGAATATAGTAAGATTTTCTCATTTCAAATCTGTGTATGTTGAATCAATTAAAATCACTTGCTTGCACATCACAAGCGGGGCTGGCGTGTGAGTAAAAACTATAGAAAAAAGGAGTAAAAATGGCTCTTATGAATCGTTTTAATGCAAGGGCTGTCGTAACATTGAGAGCTGGAAAATATAATGATAGTGGTACTCAATGGCTTTATCGTTATGCCATTCATGGTCGACGCCGTGAAATGAACTTAGGTGCCTTAAGATATGTCTCTTAAAAAAAAGCGCGTGAATTAGCAAATCAATGGCGTTCTGTTTTGCATGAGGGACGTGCCCCTATTAATGACCCACAGTTTATGGGAACATTATTTCACTTGAGATGAAAGTCAAACGTGTTTAGCGTGATGAGAAACAAATTGAACACATCAATCAAGCTGTTGAAACCTTTTCAGTAGAAATAGAATGAGAGATAAAATAACTCTCAACAAAAGCTGCTTAACTTTATCGCATTCGCGCATTACGAAACTTTAGAAATGTTAAAAAAGGTGATCTAAGTGGCTTTATAGCAAAAGAAGATAACTTGAGTCATTATGGAAACTGTTGAGTTTGTCATAATACTTAAGTTTGTGGTTTTGTTTATGGCAATGCTCATATTTTTGGGAATATTAATATTCAAGATCAAGTATATGTTTTCGATAATGTAGATATTTCTGGAAATTTTGAAATTCGTAAAAAAACTATAATCACCTCCAAAAATGAATATTTACTAAACTACATAAGCCGTTTTAACAACACAAAACAGCTTTCAATAAATACGCGATTCACACCACGAGTGAATTACATTTCAATGTAAGAAAAAAAGATATAGCGCCCCGTTATCATAAAGCAATCAACTATTGCACGCGCTTTACGAGCAGCAAAAAACAAGAGTGTGAACTCATAGAATTAAGCTTACAGGTAAACTCCTCATCTATCTTGAACAGAAGATCAAACGGTATCTCTTTAATACGAAGAGCGCAGATTGTAAAAAAACTTGCCCTTGAAGAGATAAAAAACTCCCAAAAAATTAGAGATAGAGGCAAAACAACTTAATAAAATTAATAACCATCAAATCCCTTACATTATACATAAATGTTTTATTTACCCTCTGTTTGTCCCTTGGGCGCACTATGCTCCATATCTCTACAAAGTGCATAATTTGCAAAATATTTTTAATTTTTCTATGAAATCTGATAAATCTCCTCTTAAGATAAAATTTTAATAAATATGCAAACGCTTTCATATTGCAACAAGCAAGAAGGCTTGATTATAAAAATTTCATATCGGTATTTGCTTTTTTTATGCTGCAGCTGTCTTTTGATCTAAAGTGTACAATTCCATAACTTTTTCTTCTATTCCTATAATCCTACAGAAACAGATTTTTTGCTAGTCTCTACAGAACGATAGAAGCACTAGTAAAATGCTTACTAAACATATCTAAAACACATTCTGAGTAATCAATATAAATTTGTGTAAAGATTTTATATAAATGATGTAAAGACTTTAAAATTCTTTGTTCTGAAAAAAATATTTATCTGAATCTAATAGACATTTTGAGATTTTTTCTTGATTTTTCAAATTAGAACATCTTTTATTGAAATAGACAATATAGAAAACTCATAATTTTACTTAGTTAACACAGTAATACAAAAAATTATAGATAAAGTAAAATTATTATCAAATAATGGAATAAAATTATTCTTTAAACTCAATATGTATAACTTCTATATTCACAATAAATATCTATTTAAAAGGTGATTTTCTCGATAAAACTCATCTCCTATGCATAGGGATCTTATGAGTATCATGTTTGAATAGCTCTTTATCACCCTTGTTTTTACTTTTCATCACAAACTTAAAAGTGTTATAAAATTAAAAGTGTTATAAAATAATATAACTTAAATGAAAAAGGACTTCTAATGGCAAAAATCAAAGTGGAAACCCCCGTTGTTGAAATCGATGGGGATGAAATGACTCGTATCATTTGGAAATATATTAAAGACAAATTAATTTACCCTTATCTCGACATTGATCTCAAATACTATGATCTTTCTATCGAAAATCGAGATGCAACGAATGACCAGGTAACTGTTGATTCTGCCAATGCCATCAAAAAATATGGGGTTGGTATAAAATGTGCGACTATAACACCTGATGAAGCGCGCGTTAAAGAGTTCAACTTAAAGAAAATGTGGAAATCTCCCAATGGTACGATTCGTAATATTTTAGGCGGAGTCATTTTTCGTGAACCTATTATCTGCAACAACGTTCCGCGTCTTGTTCCAAACTGGAGAAAACCAATTATCATCGGACGCCATGCTTTCGGCGATCAATATAAGGCAACCGATTTTAAATTTCCTAGCAAAGGAAAGTTAAGTATTAGATTTGTCGGTGATGATAATCAAATTATTGAACACGATGTTTTTGATGCCCCAAGTGCTGGGGTTGCCATGGCCATGTATAACCTTGATGAATCTATTCGTGACTTTGCTAGAGCATCTTTTAATTACGGACTACAGCGGAATTTACCAGTTTATCTTTCAACAAAAAACACTATCCTGAAGACTTATGATGGTCGTTTTAAAGATATCTTTCAAGAAATATTTGATGCAGAATTTAAAGCTGAATTTGAAAATCGTAAATTATATTATGAGCACCGTCTTATTGATGATATGGTTGCTTCTGCACTTAAGTGGTCAGGTGGCTATGTTTGGGCATGTAAAAACTATGATGGTGATGTTCAGTCTGACATCGTTGCTCAAGGTTTTGGTTCTCTTGGACTCATGACTTCTGTTCTCATGACACCAAACGGAAAAATTGTTGAAGCAGAAGCTGCGCACGGTACAGTAACACGCCATTATCGCCAGTATCAAAGGAATGAAGAAACATCAACAAATTCTATTGCTTCTATCTTTGCGTGGACACGTGGATTAGCACACCGCGCCAAACTTGATGATAATGAGAAATTAAAAAACTTTGCTATAACATTGGAAAAAGTTTGTATTGAAACCGTTGAAGAAGGTTTTATGACCAAAGATCTTGCTCTCTTGATTGGACCTAAACAAAAATGGCTTTCCACAACAGGTTTTCTTGAAAAAATTGATGAAAATCTCAAAAAAGCAATGAGTCATTAAATCATTAGCTTCATTTAAATTCCAAAGCTCTACGAAAGGAGAGCTTTGAATCTTCTCTTGGCAAATTTAAACAACTGCCTTATAAATAGGAAGTGTTAATTTTTTACTGAATAGCAAAAACAGTGGGAAAACAAGGCTGGTCTGCGCTTTTATGGGGCAAGAATAGTATTCGCTTTTTGACATTTACAGGCGGTGTTGTGTTGCACGCCACAAATGTTTATATTGTTATTACCATTTTGCCCTCTCTTATGAGTGAGATGAGCGGTGAATTTTATTATTCTTGGGTAGCAACTGTTTTTATTATAGCATCACTCCTTGGTACTTCACTTGCAACAAAAATATTGGGAAAAACAGGACCTCGCAAGGCTTATATCATCTCTGGGTTGATTTTTACTATTGGGACTTTTATCTGCAGCATCGCCTCAACTATGCCATTATTTTTAATAGGACGCTTTGTGCAAGGGTTTGGAAGCGGTTCTTTACTCTCTCTATCTTATTCTATGATACGTATCGTTTTCCATCCATCAGTATGGTCTCACGCATTAAGTACTATCTCTGGAATGTGGGGAATATCAACCCTGTTAGGACCAGCTATCGGTGGTATTTCCATATATTATGGAGTATGGAGAGCATCTTTTTGGAGTATTGGAGCATTAGCTATAATCTTTTTGCTTGTAGCTTTTCAAGTCTTACCAAAAGAAAATAAAAACTGTGTTCCAACATCACCACTCCCTCTTGCACAACTTCTCATACTTAGTTTGTCGCTTCTTATCATTTCTATTGGAGGGGCTATGGATACGACAGCTACAAAGATCAGCGGAATAGTAATGGGATTAAGTCTTCTCTTTGTTATAGCAAAAATCGAATCGTCTACGCCTCATCCTATGTTACCGCGTAACTCTTTTTCTTTCTCTTCTGAATTTTTTCCTGTCTACGCATTGATACTTATTATGACTATAGTTGTGTACAGTATAGAGCTTTATTTTCCACTTTTTCTTCAAAAACTTCATGGACAATCCCCACTGATTGCTGGCTATATAGCATCACTCATGAGTCTGGGTTGGACATGTGGTTCTCTATTAAGTGCTGGCGTATCCACAAAAAAAGTTCGCAGACTCATTATATATTCTCCTATATTAAGTTTTTTGGGCATAAGCGTTCTGTTATGGCTCATTCCGACAGAAATTTCTACATCTGGACATATCTTTATCATTTGCCTTTCATTATTTGCTATCGGGATTAGCGCTGGCATAGCATGGCCGCATTTGCTTAAACGAATATTACAATGCGCAAACGATGAAGACGCTCTCCGTGCAAGCGAATCTCTTACCTCTGTACAACTATTTTCAGCCGCATTAAGCGCAGCATTTGCAGGAACAATTACCAATCTTGCTGGTCTCTTTGAACCTGGAGGAATAATAGGAATGATCTTAGCGGCAAAAACTCTTCTTGCAGCACTCATCGGTCTTTTATTTTATTTCGGTATTCCATTTGCTCTGCGTGTTTCCTATAGCATATCTAAAAATCCAACGGGACAATCAAAACACTAAATAAACAAAAAAGATTATTTTCTCTCAATAAATAAAGAAAAATATCAATTATGCTTTTCCATATACCATGAAAAGCAAAAAATCAGTGCCCCACAGAGGGCTAGAACACTTCCAACAACAGCGGTATATTCATAACTATAGCCCAACTTTAAAACCCAGGCTCCAGCTCCTGCGCCAAGAGCATTAGCAATATTAAAAGCAGATTGCATTAATGCCCCTGCCAGAATTTGGCCATGAAGTGCAATATCCATGATTTTTGTTTGAATAGAAGGCATAGCTGCAAAAGAAGTACCAACAAGAAAACATCCCAATACTGCCGTTAACGGAGAATAGGATAAAAAGAAAAAAGAAAAAAACAAATGTACTCCAAAGCATAGAAAAAAATATCAACGGCGAAATACCAATTTTAACAGCAAGTTTAGGGCCCATAAGATTTCCTACCACCATCCCCAATCCAACTAACGGCATAATAAATGGCACCAAGTCAAGTGAAATCCCAGAAATATGCATTAATGTTGACTTAATATAAGTGAAAATAGAAAATAATCCTGAGGCTCCAATCGAAACCATCAATAAGAGAAACCACATTTGTTTTTTCTTTAATGTACAAAGTTCGCGTAGAGGACTTGTTTTCGAAATATTCAAGCCTGAAGGCAAAAACTTCCAAATAAACAAACAACATAATAAAGAAATAGTACCTACAAGGATAAACGCAATCTGCCAACCAATAAGTTGACCAATCCAAGTTGCACTTGGTACTCCCAAAACCGTTGCTATGGTTAAACCAAGCATAACATAGCCAACAGCTTTAGAACGTTCATGCATTTTCACCATTGAAGCTGCAACCATAGTTGCAAGCCCAAAATAGATGCCATGAGGAAAACCACTAAGAAAGCGCAACACTACCAATATACTAAAGTTAGAAAAAAGTGAGCTGGCAATATTTGCCAATGCATAAAAAAACATTAATCCTATCAAAACAGATTTACGTGAAAATTGAGCAGTTGCAACAGCTAAAAGAGGCGCTCCAATCACAACACCCAATGCATAAGCAGCAACATATTGACCAGCTGTAGGGATATCAACATAGGAGCTGCGCGCCATCTCCGGCTGTAGCCCCATTGCAACAAACTCTGCAATACCAATAGCAAAACTTCCCACTGCAAGAGCGAAAATTGCCAAACACCGTGTACGAAAATCAATCTCTGATGCAAGAAGAGGTTTTCTATGAGATTTTTTCATTGTCATCAATTCTATATCGTGACACTTCAATCATAAATTATCCGTAATATGTGGCACAAAAAACTAAAAAACTTCTTATATCAACCTTTTAAAATTTCCAACATATCATTTAAAAATTCTTCACAATGAAAGACACAATAGCTTTAGTTTTCTTATTATGACATATTGAGATATATATTTATAAATAAAATTTGCTTTTCAACGATAAAGAAAGGACAATATTTTGTAAACAAAACAAGTTTTTAACCATAAAAATATTGTTACAAGCAAGATAAGTCTAAAAATTTAAAATATTAACCATTTACATTTTTTAACTTTTAATTCAGTCTCAATTCCCTGAATCTTTTCCCTCGAAGCAGTGTGTTTTTTATTTTATCTTTTACAAAAAAACAAAAATATCTTATGAAAATGCGATTTTCATACTTCTTTAAGAATTCGCTAACGCCTCATTAACATTGTTACTCTAAACAGTCATTAGAAACAGAAACAAACTGTTTTCCTCCGGATCAGGTAGCGCGTACCGGAGTAACAGTTTCTGTTTTGTCTGGTAATTACAGGAAGAATGTCTATTGATATAAGCTGTGCATCGATTTTTTACAGTAACGTAGTTTTATATTTTTGAAAAATATCTCATCTTATCATTTATGCAAAACTCTTTAATGCACAAAAAATGAAGCAAAAAAGATAAGTACTATGTATGATAATTAGTGTTTAACGTCCTTGCGCCCATAGAGCACGAGTTTCAGTACAAAAATCAGCATATCTTCCCTCTTCAATAGCATCACGAATCCCTTGCATAAGTTGTTGGTAATAAAAAAGATTATTCCAAGTCAATAACATACCACCAAGAGACTCATCGGATTTGATTAAATGATGCAAATAAGCGCAACTATAATCATTTGCTGCTGGGCAAAGCGATTGTGAATCAAGAGGATAACGATCTTCTGCATAACGTGCATTACGCAAATTAATTCTTCCAAAACGTGTAAAAGCTAAACCATGACGTCCCGCACGAGTTGGCATAACACAATCAAACATATCAATACCACGCGCGACACTCTGTAAAATATCATCAGGTGTTCCCACGCCCATGAGATAACGTGGCTTATCCTCTGGTAGAATCGGACAAGTTGCATCTAAAACAGTGGTCATAACATTCTGTGGTTCACCAACCGCAAGCCCTCCAATAGCATAACCTTTCAAATCCATTTCTTTTAATGCTTGGGCAGAACGTTCACGCAATTTTATATTATCGCCACCTTGAACAATACCAAAAAGTGCTTTTTCTGGCTGATTACCAAAAGCTATTTTGCAACGCTTTGCCCAACGTAATGAACGTTCCATGGCAGCTTCTATTTCTTTTTCACTGGCTGGTAACGCAATACATTGATCCAATTGCATTTGGATATCAGCATTAAGAAGCCCCTGAATTTCGATAGAACGCTCTGGACTCATTTCATAATAGGCTCCATTAATGTAAGAGCGAAACAACACACTTTTTTCGGTAATTTTACGGATTCCAGCAAGCGACATAACCTGAAATCCACCAGAATCTGTTAAGATAGGTCCAGACCAGCGTGAAAATTCATGTAAGCCACCTAAACGCGCAACACGCTCGGCTCCTGGCCGTAACATTAAATGATAAGTATTGCCCAAAATGATATCTGCTCCAAGAGAACGTATCTGATCCATATACATAGCTTTAACGGTTCCTGCCGTCCCAACCGGCATAAAGGCCGGTGTACGAACACACCCACGCCCTGTTATAATTTCGCCACGACGCGCATAGCCATCTTGAGCAATTTTTCTATAATGAAATGTTTTTATCATCACTCTCGTCTTTTTGCTTCTATAAATTCATATCGCTATAGAAAGAAAAGCTACACCTCTCTTACGAGCAAGATAAATTTTGTGGATTGATTCCAAACTATTGTCACTAACATAAAAAAATGAAACAAAATAAAGAAATTTTGCTATCAAGTGATGATCAAAATCAACGTAATAAGCTCATTTCTAAAAAATGACCTGACAATATAACATCTCAAGATATCTACATTTACGTACCATAGATTTAAAGAATTGCGAGACTATTTTACAAAAAAATAACCTTATTTTATATACTTTCAATAATGATAACACTTAGCGAATTTTGTATGGAATAAAGGAAAGCTTTAAATACCAAATACAGTCTTAGATAAGTTTTACTTTCATAGATAAAAAATTTACATCTATATCTATAAATATCACCAGCCAAAAATTGTCCAGTAACCTCCAAAAAACATGCAAACTGGTAGCAAATGCTTTGTTACTTTTTTGTGAATAAATAAAACTCTACATTTTCATCATCAACATTTCAATGCATTTTGATAATAATATAAGAATGAAAGAAGCACATTGTAGTAAACATCAATGGAATATTATATTCTTATATCTCTATAATTTTTTATGCCTTACCCCATCAAAAATCTTCTAAAAAATGTAGAGACAAGAAACTTCTCTTGTCATTTTCAAGAAACACAAAACGCAACCATCCTTGTATCCAAACAAACGTCTGCAATGCAAAATAGAGTACCCGATAATTGCTTCTTAAATTCTACCTTACATTAAAAAGATAGTGAATTCAAAGCAATGCAGCTAAATATAAAAAAGCGATAAAAAGCACGAATTCCTAATTTATGATTGCATAATTTATCATTAAACCAGATCATAGTATTGGAATTACAAGCGAGAAGTACTACGTGAATGCTAAATTTTAAACATTCTCTTTTGCCAACAAATGATATTTATAAATAAGGAGCAAATAATGTGCCATAATTTCATTACACATAAAAATTACAAAATTTAATACAGAAAATATACAAAAACTGAATGTTTTATAAAAACCATAACCACTACTCTTCATTGCACCCAAACAACAATGAAAGAAAAATATTTCCACTTAGTGATCTTACAATAATTTTAACTGATATAATTATTTTATATCCGCAGCAATAACAGCTCTAATAATTGTATCAGGATCTGTAACAGGCTCACCGCGCTTAATTTGATCAATATTTTCCATACCTTCAATAACTTGCCCCCATATGGAATATTGACGATCAAGCCAAGGAGCATCGGCAAAGCAAATGAAAAATTGTGAATTAGCAGAATTTGGATGCTGACTACGCGCCATAGAAACTGTACCACGCTTATGAGAAAGATTTGAAAACTCTGCTGTTAAATTTGGCTTCTCTGCCCCCCCCATACCTGCACGCGATAAATTAAACTTTTCACCATCCTTTTTACCAAATTGTACATCACCAGTTTGAGCCATAAAACCATCAATAACACGATGAAAAATAACGTTGTCATAAGCTCCCTCACGCACGAGCTCTTTAATACGTGCAACATGACCTGGTGCTAAATCAGCCAAAAGTTCAATAACAACTGTACCCTTCGTTGTTTCAAGGATTAAGGTATTTTCTAAATTTTTAATTTCGGCCATACGGTTAAACTCCTTTGATTTATCTATCAGCTTGCAAAGTGGCAGCATGAATAACATCAGGATTTGTTACAGATCCATTATTACTTGTGGTGCCTTTTTTAATTTTATCAACAACATCCATTCCTTTTATGACTTCTCCAACAACAGTATATTGATTATTTAAAAAAGTAGCATCATCAAAACAAATGAAGAATTGAGAATTAGCCGAATTTGGATCTTGTGAGCGTGCCATCCCAACAGTACCACGCTTAAATGGCTGTTCTGAAAATTCTGCTGGGATATTAGGATAATGTGAGCCTCCCATCCCAACATGTTTAGGATCAAAATCTACACTGTCCTTTTTTCCAAATTTGACATCACCAGTCTGTGCCATAAAACCTGGAATAACACGATGAAAAACAACATTGTTATAAGCACCCTCCTTGGTTAATCTTTTGATTTGTGCAACATGCTTTGGTGCCAAATCAGGACGAAGACGAATAACCACATCACCATTTTTGAGAGATAAAATAAGAACATTAGAGTTATCAGTTGGCTTTGAATCATTCGCGACAGCACTCAATGGAAAAAAACAAAAAACACATATCAAAACAGCAAAAACTCTAAGATACATCATTATTCTCTCCTGAAGACTGAAATTTTAAACGCAAAGCTCTAGCAATATTTGTAGGTACAAAAGGAGTTACATCTCCCTCCATAAAAGCAATCTGCCGTACTAATGTAGAAGTTATTACGCGTCCAGAAACACTTGCTGGCAAAAAAATAGTTTGCAAATCAGGAGCCATGAGGCTGTTCATGCCCGCCACTTGCATTTCATAATCAAGATCAGTGCTATCACGTAAACCACGAATAAGAAGCGAAGCACCAATTTCACGAGCCTTATTAATCAAAAGCGAATCAAATGAAATAACCTGTAACCGATCTGGACCTACACTTAATAAGTCTTTCCCTACCTGAGTAATTAACTCAACACGCTCTTCAAAACTAAAAAGCGGTTTTTTTTAGCCTGTATCCCTATAGCGACAACAACCTTATCAGCTAAAATGAAGCTGCGCTGTAAAATATCAAGATGACCATTGGTAAAAGGATCGAAGGAACCTGCATAAAGAGCAATTCTCACCATTTCATTGCACACCCTTCAAAATTATTTTTCTTCTCTTACATCAATTGTATCAGAATGTTTTCCCGCCTGATCATCTACTTGATTATCATCCTCTTCAGATTCAGAAATACGCTCAACCGATACGACCTTTTCACCTTTAGCTGTATTGAAAATTGTTACCCCCTTAGTTGAACGACCCACTATACGAATACCATCAACAGGCACACGAATAAGCTGTCCTCCATCTGATACTAACATAATCTGATCTTGCGTTTTTACTGGAAACGCCGCTACTAATTTACCAATTTCAGCGGTTTTAGATGGATCTGTTGCACGAATTCCTTTTCCGCCACGTCCAGAAATGCGGAATTCATATGAGGAAGACCTTTTTCCATAACCAAACTCACTCACGGTTAACAGCATCTGTTCGCATGCCTGAAGTTCTGCATAGCGCTCCTCTGTCAACTCTGTCTCAACTCCTGCTTCTTCTTCATAAAGACTTACAATATCCTCTGTATCAGTGCCATCAGCACGCCGTTCATTAATCATACGTTTAATATAAGCAGAACGTTCAATTGATGTAGCTTCAACATGTTCTAAAAGCGTCATCGAAATGACTTTATCACCCTCAGCCAAATTAATACCACGAACCCCAACTGAATTACGCCCTACAAAAACACGAACCTCAACAACTGGAAAACGAATACATTGTCCATTAGCAGTCGTTAGCACAACATCATCATGTTCTGTACAAGTTTCAACAGAAAGAATTTCATCACCTTCTTCATCAAGTTTCATAGCAATTTTGCCATTACGATTAACCTGAACAAAATCTGATAATTTATTACGACGCACAGTGCCACGCGTCGTTGCGAACATAACATCCAATGCACTCCAACTTGACTCATCCTCTGGTAAGGGCATAATTGTTGTTATGCGCTCACCTTGCTGTAAGGGCAGAAGATTAATCAGAGCTCGCCCACGCGATTGAGGCGTACCAAGTGGTAAACGCCAAACTTTTTCCTTATAGACAATTCCACGCGACGAAAAGAAAAGAACTGGTGTATGCGTATTCGCCACGAATAAACGCGTTACAAAATCCTCATCTTTTGTAGACATACCAGAACGTCCCTTACCACCACGGCGTTGTGCACGGTATGTACTGAGAGGTACGCGCTTAATATAGCCACTATGACTTACCGTTACCACCATATCCTCTGGCGCAATCAAATCTTCGCTCTCCATCTCAGCGCTACCAAAACCAAATACAGTGCGCCTGGGCGTTGCAAACTCCTCACGAAGAGCTTTTAGCTCATCCTTAACAATACTCATGATACGTAAACGTGATGCCAAAATACCAAGATAATCGGTAATATCCATTCCGATTTTATTCAATTCATCAGCAATTTCATCACGCCCAAGTGCTGTCAACCTTTGCAAGCGCAATTCCAAAATAGCACGTGCCTGCTCTTCAGAGAGATTATAAGTATTATCCTCATGAATAATATGACGCGGATCATCAATAAGTTTAATTAAAGGTGCTACATCCACAGCTGGCCAGCGTCGCTCCATTAATTGCGCACGTGCTGTCTGTGGATCAGGTGCTTGACGAATAAGTGCTATAATTTCATCAATATTAGCAACAGCAAGAGCAAGACCAACTAAAACATGGGCACGCTCACGCGCTTTACGTAAAAGATATTTTGTTCGCCGACTCACAACCTCTTCTCGGAAAGAAACAAACGCACGAAGCATATCAAGCAACGCCATCTGTTCAGGTTTCCCTCCATTCAATGCAACCATATTACAACCAAAAGAAGTTTGTAGTGGCGTATAACGATACAATTGATTCAAAATAACTTCCGCGACCACATCTTTTTTTAGCTCAATAACGACGCGATATCCATCACGGTCAGACTCATCACGCAAATCAGAGATTCCTTCGATACGTTTATCGCGCACCAATTCGGCCATTTTCTCAATCATCGTTGCTTTATTAACTTGATAAGGTATTTCACTCACAATAATCGCTTGCCGACCATTGCGAATTTCTTCAATATCAACTTTAGCACGCAGAATAATTGAACCACGCCCAGTTTCATAAGCCGAACGGACACCGGAATGGCCAAGAATAATACCACCTGTAGGAAAATCAGGCCCTGGAATGATTTCAACAATCTTATCAAGTGTAATATTGGGATCATCAATCAAAGCGATACAACCATCAACAACTTCACCAAGATTATGAGGTGGAATATTGGTTGCCATTCCTACAGCGATACCACCTGATCCATTAACCAAAAGATTAGGAAAACGCGCTGGTAAAACAACTGGTTCACGCTCACGCCCATCATAATTATCCTGAAAATCAACCGTCTCTTTATCAATATCAGCCAATAGCTGTTCCGAAACTTTTTCTAAACGACATTCTGTATAACGCATTGCTGCTGGTGGATCACCATCAACAGAACCAAAATTTCCTTGACCATCAATCAATGGATTTCGTAAAGAAAAATCCTGTGCCATACGCACCAAAGCATCATAGATTGAAGCATCTCCATGGGGATGAAACTTTCCCATAACTTCACCAACAACCCCAGCAGACTTACGATAAGGCTTATTAAAAGAAAGCCCCATTTCATTCATAGCATGAAGAATACGCCGATGAACAGGTTTAAGACCATCGCGGACATCTGGAAGAGCACGCGAAACAATTACGCTCATCGCATAATCAAGATAAGAGCGTTGCATTTCATCAATAATACTGATTGGTTCAATACCGGTCAGCACATCACGTTCTGGGTGTGGAGTAAGATCGGTCACAGTTTCAAGACTTTCAAAAAAGAATCACTTTGCTTAGTTTATATCGAAAAATGCAAAAAAATACCAATTTCTCTGCTATAATAGGAGAGAAATTTAACAATAACTTTCAACGTGTTATTTGCTCACTGTTAAAATAACAGATAAAATACTCAAAACTTAAAATTTTTTAAACTTTAAGAACCTTATAAAGAAACAATAAAAATATGATAATAATATTGTAGCTTAAGAGCTCTTAAAAAGGTACGTCATCATCTAATTTATGTGAAAAACTTTCTTCTGCTTGGCTATTATTTTGACCAAAAGCATCTCTTTGATGAGAGGCACTACCGCCAAAACCACCACCGCCGTAATTGCTACCCGCCTGATTTACCCCCTGTATTTGCTCCCCACCAGTTCCCCCACGTCCATCAAGCATTTGCAATTCACCACGGTATTTTTGCAAAACAACCTCTGTTGTATAACGATCATTGCCATTTTGATCTTGCCATTTTCGTGTTTGCAACTGACCTTCAATGTAGATTTTGCTACCTTTTTTTAAATATTGCTCGACAACTTTGACAAGATTTTCATTAAAAATAACGATATTATGCCACTCCGTGCGCTCTTTTCGTTCATTTGTATTACGATCACGCCAACTTTCTGAAGTAGCAATACGTAAATTTGCTACTTGGTCACCAGAATTCAAACGGCGTATCTCAGGATCTGCGCCAAGATTACCAATCAAAATAACTTTATTAAGGCTACCAGCCATCGCATAAACTCCAAAATTTTAATTCGCAAATAATTTTTTGTTGTATAGCGGTCATTACTGTCTTGACCTTGTCCTTTGCATATCTGCAATTGACCTTCAATATGGATTTTGCTATCCTTTCTAAGATATCACATCGTGTAATTATAACAAAAGATGCTGACAACGCATAGTTTATTTCATCATCAAAGAATAAAAAGCTGTTTTCTCCATTTTATTTTTCACATAACCTTACATTCTTTTTTTATCCGTTAAAATAATGAAAAACGTTGTAATTCTAAAAAACAGTTTTATGCTATTTTAAATGCTCAGTTTTTGTCACATACGCCAAGGATAAAATATGGCTCTTCAAAAATATATCTCTATTCGCGGTGCACGTGAGCATAATCTTAAAAATATTGATCTCGATCTGCCTCGTGACAAACTCATTGTTATCACGGGGCTTTCTGGCTCAGGAAAGTCTTCTTTAGCTTTTGATACAATCTACGCTGAAGGTCAACGCCGTTATGTTGAAAGCCTCTCTGCTTATGCGCGCCAATTTCTGGAAGTGATGCAAAAACCAGATGTTGATCGCATAGACGGCCTTTCTCCAGCCATCTCCATTGAACAAAAAACAACCAGCCGCAACCCACGCTCAACGGTCGGTACCGTCACTGAAATCCATGACTACATGCGCCTTCTCTTTGCACGCATCGGTGTTCCTCATTCCCCCGTTACAGGA
This sequence comes from Bartonella birtlesii IBS 325, assembly GCF_000273375.1. Lineage (NCBI taxonomy): Bacteria > Pseudomonadati > Pseudomonadota > Alphaproteobacteria > Hyphomicrobiales > Bartonellaceae > Bartonella > Bartonella birtlesii. Next base: position 1,214,896 of record NZ_CM001557.1, on the reverse strand, counting down.
CGCCCCATTGAAAGCCAAAGTGTAAGCCAAATGGTTGATCAAATTATGTCTTTACCAGAAGGTACACGGATTTTTATTATGGCCCCTCTGGTACGAGGACGAAAAGGAGAATATAAAAAAGAGCTGACAGAACTTTTAAAAAAGGGGTTCCAGCGCGCTAAAGTGGATGGGAAATTCTATGAGATTCCTGAGATTCCCCCTCTTGATAAAAAATATAAACATGACATAGACGTGGTAATAGATCGTATTGTCGTAAACAATGACATTGTCTCTCGCTTAGCAGACAGTATAGAGACCTGTTTACAGCTGACAAATGGGCTTGCAGTTGCTGAAATGGCAGACCAACCTTTAGCACAAAAAGAAACCACAAAAGAGTCTGCTTATAAATCAAAAAATGAAACGCACAAACGGCTTGTTTTTTCAGAAAGGTTTGCTTGCCCAATCTCGGGATTTTCTATTCCTGAAATTGAGCCACGACTCTTTTCATTCAATAACCCTTTTGGCGCTTGCCCTCTCTGCGACGGACTTGGCATTAAAAAGACAATAGACCCCCAAAAAATTGTACCCAATAAAAAACTTACCTTAAAAGATGGCGCAATTGCCCCTTGGTCTAAATTATCTTCACCTTATTATAATCAAACCTTAGAAGCTCTAGGCAAAGTTTACGGATTTAAACGCACAGACAAATGGTGTAATCTCTCCGATAAAGCGCAACATGCTATTCTTTACGGCACAAAAGGTAAAGAAATCCCTCTTATTTACAGAAACGATTCCAGGTTGCATAATAAAATCCATTACTTTGAAGGAATCATCCCCAATATGGAGCAGCGATGGAAAGAAGCAGATTCTGCCTACTCGCGTGAAGAAATCGAGAATTATATGTCTTCTTCTCCCTGTCCGGCTTGTTATGGTTATCGCTTAAGACCAGAAGCATTAGCTGTCAAAATTCATGGCATGCATATTGGTCAAATATCAGAGCTTTCTATCCTAAAAGCCGATGATTGGTTTGCCAATATTCATCAATATCTCACCGAAAAACAACAAAATATTGCAATCCGTATTTTAAAAGAAATTCGTGAACGCCTTGCTTTTTTAAATCATGTAGGACTTGAATATCTTACCTTGTCTCGACATTCAGGCACCCTTTCGGGGGGAGAAAGTCAGCGCATTCGGTTGGCATCCCAGATTGGCTCTGGTCTGACAGGTGTTCTCTATATTTTAGATGAGCCTTCCATTGGTTTGCACCAACGTGATAACGAACGCCTTTTGCAAATGCTGCACCATCTACGTGATCTTGGCAATACAGTTATTGTTGTTGAACATGATGAAGATGCCATTCGCACAGCAGACCATGTAGTTGATATGGGACCTGCTGCAGGTGTTCATGGTGGAGAAATTATAGCACAAGGCACACCGCAAGAAATTATAGAAAATCCATCCTCTCTCACGGGCCAATATCTTTCAGGAAAAATGGCTATTAAAGTGCCTATTCAACGGCGCAAAATATCAAAATCAAAGACACTTAAAATCATTGGTGCCCGTGGAAATAACCTAAAAAATATTAGTGTGAATATCCCTCTTGGAACTTTCACGTGCATCACAGGTGTTTCCGGTGGGGGAAAATCAACATTTCTTATTGAAACACTTTTCAAAGCTGCCTCACATCATATCATGGGCAGCCATCATAGCCCCGCAATCTATGATAAAATTGAAGGATTAGAATTTCTCGATAAAGTCATTGATATAAACCAATCACCGATTGGACGTACTCCACGCTCTAATCCTGCAACCTATACAGGCGCATTTACCCCGATCCGTGAATGGTTTGCCGAACTTCTAGAATCAAAAGCTCGCGGTTATCAAGCAGGACGTTTTTCATTTAATGTTAAAGGAGGGCGCTGCGAAGCATGTCAAGGTGATGGAGTTATCAAAATTGAAATGCACTTTTTACCTGATGTTTATGTTACTTGCGATGTCTGCCAAGGAAAACGCTATAATCGAGAAACATTAGAAGTAAAATTTAAAGGACAGTCCATAGCCGATATTTTGGATATGACAATCGAAAAGGCTGAAGAATTTTTTCAAGCTATTCCTACCATTCACAACAAATTAAAAACACTCATGAAGGTTGGTCTTGGCTACATCAAAGTAGGACAACAAGCTACGACACTTTCTGGTGGTGAAGCCCAACGGGTGAAACTTGCTAAAGAACTTTCACGCAAAACAACAGGGCGTACACTCTACATTTTAGATGAGCCAACCACAGGTTTACATTTCCACGATATTTCTAAACTACTTGAGGTTTTGCATGAACTTGTCGAGCAAGGAAATACAGTTCTCATCATTGAACATAATCTTGAAGTCATAAAAACTGCAGACTGGATTATTGATCTAGGACCAGAAGGGGGAGATCGTGGTGGTGAAATTGTTGCTGTTGGGCGTCCTGAAGATATTGTTAATGTTTCCACTTCTTATACAGGAAAATTTCTGAAAGAAATTTTGCTGCGCCGACCTTTATATAATTCCAATTTTTAAAGATATTTTTATTATAAAATGGGAATATGATAGAGTTTAAGAAAACCAAGCATCTCTTACTATATTATTTGCAAACTGCGAGATGTCTTTCAAGGAGCAACAGCACTTTGACTTATGCAACAAGAAATTTTTTTCCACAAAATACCTTAAGTGACATAATGTATGACTTTTTGTGTAAAAAGTATCTGTTGGACATCTCACAGTTGCCAATATAATGTGGTGCAGTCTAAAAAGACAAATCAGCGTTGGAGATAATTTCAGCATGAAAAAAATTGAAGCCATTATAAAACCTTTCAAACTTGATGAAGTAAAAGAAGCGCTTCAAAAAATTGGCTTAGATGGCATCACAGTAACAGAAGCAAAAGGCTTTGGTCGTCAAAAAGAACATACAGAGCTTTATCGTGGTGCTCAATATATTGTTGATTTTCTACCTAAAGTAAAGATTGAAATTGTTGTTGCTGATGAAAAGTTAGAACAAGCCGTTAACACAATACGTAAAGCAGCTCAAACAAAACATATTGGAGATGGAAAAATATTTGTTTTTTCTATTGATGATGCCATTCGTATTGGCACTGACGAATCTGGAATCGATGCCCTTTAATAAATAACAACAAAATTTTTTACCTTTTTTATCTACATCAATCCCACATAAGGAAATTGAATATGACAACCCCATCAGATATTATCAAACAGATTGCAAACAACGAAATCCGTTTTGTTGATTTACGTTTTACTGATCCACGAGGAAAGTTGCACCACATCACAATGGATATCGCAGAAATTAGCGAAGATACATTTAACGATGGTGTTATGTTTGATGGTTCTTCAATCGCCGGATGGAAAACGATTCATGAATCTGACATGGCATTGATGCCAGATCCAGAAACAGTGCATATTGATCCTTTTTTTGCACAATCTACTTTGGTTATATTTTGTGATGTACTCGATCCTGTTTCTGGGGAGTTTTACCGTAGAGATCCTCGTTCTATCGCTAAGAGAGCTGAAATGTATATGAAATCTTTAGGAATCGGTGATACGATCAATATAGGTCCAGAAGCGGAATTTTTCATCTTTGATGATGTCCGCTATAAAACTGATCCTTACAACACAGGATTCAAGCTGGATTCAAGTGAACTTCCAACCAATGATGATACAGAATATGAGATGGGCAATCTTAGCCATCGCCCACGCATGAAGGGCGGTTATCTTCCTGTTCCCCCTATCGATTCTTGCCAAGACATGCGCTCTGAAATGCTTACAGCACTCAAAGATATGGGAGTTCGCGTTGAAAAACATCATCACGAAGTGGCAGCAAGCCAGCATGAATTAGGTATTCGCTTTGATACTCTTGTTCGTGAAGCCGATAAAATGCAAATTTTTAAATATGTCGTGCATCAAATAGCAAACAGCTATGGGAAAACAGCAACTTTCATGCCAAAACCAGTTTTTGGTGACAATGGCTCAGGTATGCATGTTCATATATCGATTTGGAAAGATGGAAAACCAATGTTTGCGGGAAATGAATATGCAGGACTATCGGAAACTTGCTTATTCTTTATCGGTGGTATTATTAAGCATGCAAAAGCACTCAACGCCTTCACTAATCCATCCACCAATTCCTATAAGCGTTTAGTGCCCGGTTATGAAGCACCCGTTCTTCTTGCTTATTCTGCACGCAACCGTTCTGCATCTTGCCGTATTCCCATGAGTGCTTCACCAGATTCAAAACGTGTAGAAGTTCGTTTCCCAGACCCAACAGCAAATCCGTATTTGGCGTTTGCAGCACTCTTAATGGCTGGTCTTGATGGCATCAAAAACAAAATTCATCCTGGACACGCTATGGATAAAGATCTTTATGACCTCCCCTCACAAGAGCGTAAAGAAATCCCTACAGTCTCCGGAAGTCTGCGCGAAGCACTTGAAGCACTTGATAAAGATCGTAGTTTTCTTAAATCTGGAGACGTTTTTGATGATGATCAAATTAATTCTTTTATTCAAATAAAAATGCAAGAAGTTTTACGCTATGAAACAACCCCCCATCCTGTCGAATTCGATATGTACTATTCTGCCTAAAAAGTCATGAATTTACTTTTTTGATTTTAAAACAGAGCTAAAATCTCCATTTTTGTGGATATACCTCACATTAAAGAGCACAAGTAGCTTTTTGCCAGTATCTTTTTCCTTTATAATTTTGCGGAATCTATCTAACTAATCCACAAGGTTTCTAATGCTGCGAATTTGTTTTCTATTTTCCATTCTTTTATGCATTGCTTCTACCCTATTGACAACTCAAGCTTCTACAATTTCTAATCAGAAATTAGTAGACCTTGAACAAGCAGCTTTCGCTTACAGTAAAGCGATTCAAAATGCCGATGCAGATGCTATCTTGAACGCTATTCCTCCACAAATTATCAACAACTTAACTGCAAAAAAGAAATTCAGTAAGTCGCAATTCCAACAAATCATGAAAAGCCAAATAGAACGATTGGTAGAAAATTATAAAATTGAGAATATTCACATCGACCAAAAGCAAAAACGTGAGGGCAAGCTTGATAATGATATCCCTTATTTCATTATACCTGTAAAGTTCGTCACAAAAACAAGTACTGGGGAAAAGTGCTCTATTCAAACTGAGATTATTGCTCTTCTTGATAATAATAAGTGGTATTTTATCCGTGGAAACGATGAGGCAATTTTAAACATCGCCAATGAAGCATTTCCTGGTCTTGAAAAAGTAAAAGTTAATTCCCAAAAAATTACGAAATACCACGATTGGGAAAAAGGTGCGCGTAAATAAAAGAAAGCTTAATTCTTACAAACAGGTTATTATAACTGTAGCAGCAGCATTAAATTCAACTCTTTTATGAGTACGATGTGCCATTGCCTCTTTGTCAGTGCTCCATTGTTCTATCATCCAATCTTCATCTAAATGGGCAATAGACCAAGCGTGATCTACACTTATTTTTTCTGCCATAACAGCGAGCGCAATAAGAGCTGACCCTGTTAAAGTTGTCATTGTATGAAGTGCAGCAAGTATATAAGGAGATTCAACTTTACGAAGATAATTGCTTACCGCTTGGAGTGCTTCACGTGATTGTTCAACATGCATAAGTCCTTCTGTTATATGAAAACGTGCACCAAGTTTTTCTTCTGCCCAATTCAATAAAGGATCCCACTGTTCACATTGTCGTTGTACCAACTCTTTTGGTGTTTGAGCGCGATAAAAGATCATATCACAAGCAACAAAACGCAACAAATCTTCAAAAACAACTTGCATATCATCAGCGATGCCATCAATAACGGTGTTAACAAGACGTGTCATCGGCATCTTTGCTGGATCAATAACTCGTTTTTGGTTTGTAAATTCCTGTGCAATAAATTTAGCAAACGCTTCCGTTGGCAAGAGAAAATGGCGCTTTGCTGGTGTCTTGATTGGACATCCATCCAATAAGAGGGAAAAGCCTCCCTTCTCACAAGCGATTGTTACTTCTCTATAAAATCGTTTTGGTAATGGTTGGCATGAAAGATTTTGAGTCTTCTGAACAGAGCTATTTTTATTCAAGAACCTATCAAAATGATTCAAAATTTCACGCATATTGTTCCACTTTTGATATTAAAAAAATGATTTTTTCAAAGATTTATATATCTAATTAAGATTTAAATTGATTTCTTTTTCTATTCTAAAAAAGGAAAAAGATTCTATCAATCTAAATCTGATTTTAAAATATACCCTTTTTTTTACAAACAAGACAATGATCTTGTACATATATTTGGTAACAGCTATTAAAATAATTTTTTAAAAAGAATTTGTTTTTCTTATATCTTGTTTTTTGAAATATTGGGGCGTAACAAAATATTGAGATAGCAAATACAAAAACACTTGATGCATTCGATAATAACGCTTATTTGGCAGATACTAAGGTTATATCCAAAGTAATTGTAGAAAACCGTAAATTTAGTAATCACAATTTAATTTTTCAACATCATATTGTGCACCGTGCATTATTGGGAGATTAAATCGTTGAGTTTTTTTAAAGGACGGTTATTATTCTTTACTTTTACTATTCTGGCGTTGTTTTCCATAAGTTGGTTATTATCTAAGAATTTGGTTAACAGTATACCGGTAATGCATGCAGTTGGACTTAGGTTATGTGCTACTGCTGCAGCTTTGTGGTTGATCGTAGTATTTCGTGAAAAAGCCGCTTTAAGATCATTACCGTTGCTTGCAATGATGCCTTCTTTTTTAATTCTATCAGTATTAGGATTCTCGCTGTATTTTGTATGCAGCTTTGGCGCTTTAAAATCGCTCAAAGCTAGTGATTTAACTATGGTGCTCGCCACTATTCCAGGTATTACCTATATATTGGGTGCACTGACTCATGGCCTTGAGTTCTCATGGCTGAAGCTTGGCGGGGTGATAATTGTTAGTGTAGCAGCTGTAGCATTCAATATAAACAGTGTAGAGGATGGATATTATAGCTTGATAGGGATAGGTCTTGCTTTAATAGCAGCACTTTCTTACTCTATTTATGGCTTGTTATCTAAACGTTATCTTAAAAATTTACCTTTGCTAACCGCATTGGCTTGGATTACTACAATTTCTGCAGCATCATTTATGCCATTATTCATTTTTGATTCTGCTCCACTATTACATATTAAGTTAGAAGATATATTTAAGATATTGATTTTAGGAGCCTTTTTATCTACACCAGGTTACGTATTGTACCAAAAAGTTTTAGCCGAAGGAGGCGTATTATACGCCAATACTATCGGCGTATTAGCTCCTTTTGCAGTAGTGGCATGTGAATGGATAATTGGTTCTAGAACTTCTCTAAGTACTATCAAAATAATTGCTATGATTGTAGTTGTTATAGGGATGATACTCTTATTTATAGATGCATCAAAAGTATCTGGATGGCAACTGAAACACCGTTCCAAAAATTCTAAATTATAAGGAAAAAATAAAATGAAAAAATTGGCGTTAGTTTGTCAGCGTAATGCAAAACTACCCTTTATATTTGAAGCTGCGAAAGCAGCTAACATCGAATTAGTAATGATTTATGATATCGCTGAAAATGCACCTATTCAGCTACCTGCGGCAGTAACTTCAACTTGGCAGCTTCCTGTTTTTGATCATCCAGACTTAGCTCTAGACGTTTTTGCGGCCGGAGTGAAAGAACGCAATATTGGTGGGGTTATGACTCTTTGCGAAGAAGCCATTATATGGACAGCTTTAGCTGCAAAAAAAATCAATACTCCCAGTATTGAGCCAGAAGTAGCGGCATTAACTCGGAACAAATATCTAATGCGTCAAGCTTTTGTTAAAGCAGGGCTTAGAACACCAAGATTTTTTTATATAGATAATCCAGAAGATCTATCACAAGCCCATGCTTTGGGTTGGCCGCTGGTCATTAAACCCGTTTTTGGAGCTGGTAGTATAGGCGTAATGTTAGCTAAAAATTCTGAAGAATTTCCTGATCTCATCAAAGCGGTATGGAATGTTCAGCATAAAGATATGACACGTTTCAACTATGAAAATAAATCTGTAGGTTTAGTAGTAGAACAGTATTTACCAGGAAAAGAGTTTGTTGTGGAATGCTTTGTCGATACAGCAGGTGTGCACGTTTTGGCTGTTGGAGATAAGGGACAACCTGAAGGACCATGGTTTGAAGAAACAATTTATCGTCAACGCTGTGATATAGATGATCCTTTAATTATTGCTTTATGTAAGGCTGCATGCTCTGGAGTGAAAGCTCTTGGTATAAATATGGGTGCAGCCCATGTAGAGTTACGCCTAGATGCCAATAATGTACCCTATATAATTGAGATCGGCGCTCGTATAGGTGGATCTGGTGTCTCCCATTTTATTGTGGAGCAAGGTACAGAGATTTCATTTGCAAAACTCTGTATGAATGCCGCTTTAGCTGAATCAAACCCAGACCTTCCTAATGTACTCTCAGCTAAAAAAGTGGCTGCAAATTATATTATTCCTCTTCGTGGTCATGGACAATTTTGTGGATTTTCAGGTTTGGATAAGGTTGTACAGCACCCACTAACTGCTAGAACTATCATTTTCTTTGAAATTGATCATATTTCGCCACCTCCACCAGCATTCGGTGGATATCCTGGTTTTATTTTTTCTGTTCATACCTCAGATCAAGAAGCGCGCGATTACCATAAGTGGCTTGATAATACCTTAAATATTATATGGAAAACTCATATTTAAGTGACCTGATGGAAATATTGCTACTTCTCCTTAATTTTGACATCAATCTTATCAAAATGATCAGAGCGACAATGTAATTGCCTAAAATTTTGCAAAGAATTTCCTTTTTAAGGTCATATTTTAAAACTTAATAATTGAGAAAGCTACGATCTACTTTTACATGACATTGCAATAGAATTTCCTCACCATCTCTATAATTCAAAAAATAATGAGACTTTTAGCCGTTTTTTTAGGTATAACAAACCTCCTCACCGAACTAAAGAAAGAAAAAAATCTTAGCACCCCCAATCTAAGTTAAGACTATACACTCTGTTTTATAAATAAGACAATAGTCTTATTCTTATATTCAGTAACAGCTGTTAGCATATTTAAAAATTGAATATATTAAGCTTTGCGATAAAAATGCATTAATATTTCTGCCTTAAATGACGATATTTTATTCCACAATAGATAAATTGGCTTTCTTGCCCCAGTAAAATCTACACCAAGTTTTTTTCATCCAAATACCTTCTCTAAAGAAAATTTAAAGATGTTTCATGTATCAAATCCAACTATCCTTAATAAAGCTAGACCACTCAATCGTCTTAAAATTTGTTTCATTTTTGCTCTCTTAATTTTTTTAATAAATTAATGCAGAAGTAAATATATCGTAATTCCCTATACGTTCTAACTTGAATTTCCATAATAATTATAGGTACTACAATCATGGTGGAGTTAGACTCTCCATCTCTCTCATGAGAATTGTTAGCAGATATCAAAAATAGAGTAGATTGAAGCATAGCTTATAAGAAGTAGAGGATTGTAAGTAATTCTTGCATCAATGGGATATAGGTGATTAAAGAAGGATAGCTTTAGCTTTCTCTGTTTTGTAGCTGTTACCGTTTTATATAGTTTAGCTGCTGTTATTGGCTATAATTATCATATCGCTTTAAAACAACATGATTATTAGGAAATTTATTTTTAATTTCTAGAAAGCAATTATAAGACGTATTTTTTCTTGAAAGCATCAGCTATTTTCCCAAGTTAAATCTTATCTATATTTTAGTGTACCTCGCTTTTCTTGAAATTGTAAAGTTTAAGTGCATAGAAACAAACAACAAGCCCAATAAGCCAAATAAGTCCTACAATTAGAATTGGCCGTGTATTATCGAAAAACCACAATATAATAAAGATAAAAGCCATAAATAAAATAGAAAAAATCGGTCCAATGGGCCAAAATGGAATTGGAAATCTTAAACTATTCTGTACTTCTTTAGACATTTTTAGCCGCATAAAAATTTGTGAAAGTAAAATCATCATCCAAACGAAAACCGTTGCAAACGTTGCCATTGACGCAATAAGAAAAAATAGCCCTTCATGGTAAAAATAATTAAGAATAACACCAAAAAGAAAAATTATGAAGATTAGTAAAATAACAAGAATTGGTACACCATTTTTTGATAAATATTGAAATTTTTTTAAAACATAACCTTCTTGAGATAACCCATGTATCATGCGACAAGCGCCATACATTCCACTATTCATTGCTGAAATAGCCGCTGTAACAACAACAATATTTAGGATGTTTGCTGCATATGAAATTCCAAGGTTTTCAAAAATTGAAACAAAAGGACTATCCATAAGACCAATTTTATTCCAAGGATAAAGAGACATTAGAATAGCCAATGTCATAATATAAAATAGCAAAATACGAACTGGGGTAGAATTAATTGCTTTTGAAATTGTTTGATAAGGATTTTGTACTTCCATTACTGCCATCCCTATGATTTCTATGCCACCAAAAGCAAAGACAACAACACTAAAACAAGCCAAAAAACCAAACCAACCATTAGGAAAAATACCACCATTTTCCCACAAATTGTAAATAGTAACAGTAGAAGAATTTACACTTGTATCCCAACCAAATAAAATAATCACTATCCCTAAAATAATCATCGCAACTATAGCAATAATTTTAATGGAAGATAACCAAAACTCTAGTTCACCATATACTTCTACTGCGGCTAAATTAATTCCTGTAATGATCAGTGTAATACTAAGTGCCCATATCCAAGGCGCGACATTAGGATACCAAAATCCCATATAAGTTGCAAAAGCTGTGATATCAGCCAAACCAACAAGAATCATCTCGAATACATATGTCCACCCTGTTAAAAAGCCAGCTAACGGCGATATGTAATTTGCAGCATAACGGGCAAAAGAACCGGGCAGTGGATCATGAATAATCATCTCTCCTAAAGCGCGCATAACCATAAAAATAGCTAAACCAGCAATACAATAAGCAATCAAAACACTTGGCCCTGCAAGCTTAATCGCTTGTGCCGATCCATAAAAGAGACCTGTACCAATAGCAGAACCAAGAGCTAAAAAAATAACTTGACGCTTATTCATACCCCGTTTCAATTCATTTGCTACCATTTTTTTCTTCTTCACTGAAATCTTGAAAAATCTATATAACAACATCAGCTCTATGATAAATAAAGCCTCACATTTCTTTCATGAATATATTTCAAAAGGCATCAAAAACCAGCCAGTCCAATACTTTGCCCTAAACAATAAAAAATACTTTTGTTGTAAATTATTCAGATTTTATAACCTACAATTTTGTATCATTTTATTGAAATAAGGTAATAATAAATTTTTTGACAATTGTCATTTAATTCATTTTGTATTCTCTAATTTTTTACAGAAAAAATGAGCCTTAGTAGAGCATCAGCCCTTAGATTTTTATTTTGGTATACCAAAATAAAAATCTAAAAGTCTATAAAAGGCGAATTCAATTTCAATATGCGTACATTAAACTTTTTTTGTTATTTTAAGCAAATTCTCTTTGTACCCATAACCAAAGTTCGCAAGCTTTCAAAAACCTGATAAAATGCACCCACAACCTGCCTTTTAAGAACTCGAGCTGCCTTAAATTCAAGCTTTTTAATAAAAAAATATTGTGGTAAAAGCAATGTTTTTGACTTTTGGTCCGATAACAGATCTTCCTGCTCCTCTAAAAGTTTAGTCTGAAATAGCAATAAGATCTCTGTTTATCGTAGAAATAAGAAGATCTTTCTCTTGTAACATTACAATAATGAAAATCTCTTCTAGAAAGCTACTTCTCCTAAAATTTGCATAAACCTCAAAAATTTGTGAAAAAAAGAATTTCTGTAAAAATGCATAATCCAGCACCTTTAAACATTTCTTTTCTCTTTATTTACTTAAAATACCAAAAATGAACTAGATGACTTATAAAGCATTAAGAAGTAATAATAATAGATAAATAAATTTTTTATTTTTACTTTATATAATAATTATAAAAATATAATATTATAATATATAACTTTTAGCTATTATCTAAATTAGAATAAAAATCATAATATAAACCGTAAAATAGGAACTTTAACTTTATAGTTTTTGTAAAATTAGAGCACGAAAAACATAATAAGAGAGATAATTGACTATAAGTACAAAACATATCTCATTAAATAAATATATATTTACTTAATAAGTCAAATATAGTGCTAATCTGCTAAATTTTATATGAAAACGTTTCAGAATTCAATATTCTCTCCTTTCTCACTAATCTCAAAATAAATATTATTGAAAACTTAATGAAGGAAAAATTTTTCCTGGTAAAATAGATAATAACTGCCCTTCACGCACGAGGATATGCCCTTTATGAAGATCTGGAGCCATGTAACGATCTTCTTTAAGAGTATCAATATTTTTGCGTAAATACTCCATAACAGACTGCAAGGAAGGGCTTGTTTTTAAAGGAGCGCGATATTCAATTCCTTGTGCTGCAACAAGCGTTTCAATACCGATAATAGTAAAAAGATTTTCACTCATTGCCAAAAGTCGACGAGCACCATGGCATGCCATTGAAACGTGATCTTCTTGATTTGCTGAAGTTGGTGTTGAATCAACAGAAGCAGGATGCGCCATCTGTTTATTTTCCGACATTAAAGCAGCCGCAGTTACTTCAGCAATCATAAAACCTGAATTAAGACCAGCATTATGTGCTAAAAAAGCTGGCAACCCATAAGAAACTGCTGGATCAACCATAAGAGCAATACGTCTTTGAGAAATGGAACCTATTTCACATACAGCAAGAGCAATTTGATCAGCAGCAAAGGCGACAGGTTCAGCATGAAAATTTCCACCTGATACAACCTCTCCATTACTCAAAATCAATGGATTATCTGTAACTGCATTCGCCTCAATAATAAGTGTTTTTGCTGCTGCGATAAGAATATCAAAACATGCCCCCATAACTTGTGGTTGACAACGTATACAGTAAGGATCTTGTACACGAACATCACCATGTAAATGCGCAGCTCGAATTTCTGAATTTTTTAAAAGCTTTTTTAGTGTTTGCGATACAACAATTTGACCATAATGACCTCGTAAAATATGAATATCGGGATGAAAGGGTGCTGTTGATCCCATAATAGCATCTACTGTCAATGCTCCAGCAAGAAGTCCACCACACAATGCTCGATAACTACGGAAAAGGCCGGCAAGAGCAAGGGCAGTTGATGTTTGAGTGCCATTGATAAGAGCAAGCCCCTCTTTTGCCTCCAAAACAATAGGAGATAATCCAGCTCTCTCTAGAGCAGCAGCTCCACTCATACGAATATTTTGAAAAAATGCTTCTCCCTTTCCCATCATAACAGCAGCCATATGAGCAAGTGGAGCAAGATCACCTGATGCACCAACAGATCCCTTTTCAGGAATTACAGGAATAATTCCTCTTAAAAGCATATTTTCTAGTAAATGTACTAACTCTAAACGAACACCAGAAGCCCCTCGCCCTAAAGAAAGAAGCTTTAAAGTCATTATCAAACGCACAATATTTTCAGATAACGGTTCTCCTACACCACAACAATGTGATAAAATAAGATTTCTCTGTAAAATAGCGACATCGCTTGCATCAATTTTAATTGAAGCCAATTTACCAAAACCAGTATTGATGCCATAAACAGGTTCACTTCCAGCAGAAATTTCAGCAATGCGTTCTGCTCCCTTTCTGATAGCAGCATGTGTATCACTGTGAAGTTTGCTTACCTCACCATTGAAATAAACTGCCTCAAGTTCGCTAAGTGTTACCTCACCTGGTTTTAGTAGAATAGTCATAACTTTCTTTCATTTAATTAAAATATAATATTTAGCGCTATTGATCTTAATTTATAAGATAAAAAACGCTATAGTAACTCTTTAGAGAAAATTAAAATCAATCAGAAAAATGAACTCTGCTCATTCTTACCTTCATTATAAACAACAAAATCAACCACTTGCCTTTTTAATAAATCATTTTATGAGAAAAGCCTTTTACCCATGTTTTCTCAACTCAAGACAATATTCGATTTTTTATTATTTGCAGAATCCATTTGTATTTTTGCATCATAAATCCCCCCTTCTTGATAAGAAATAAGTTTAGTAAATTCAGATATTTTAAATACCAAAAGCAAAAAATTACTCTCGATTAAGCATAATACAAATAGTATCTTAATTATAATTTACTACGTTTCAAAAAAAATACCAATATAAAATACATATATTAATACAATAGATATAAACAGTTAAGAAAAGATAGATATTAGAAATTATATCATTTTGAATATAAGATCATAAAATTATCCCTAACCACATGTATAAGAACACTTATAAGTTCTTTCTGTATCAATGTTATTGCGATACAAAAGAGCAGATAAAATCAATTTTAATAAAACAGCTCCATCTTTATTGCAAATAATATAATTATAAAAATGACATAAAATAGTATTGAAAAGCTTGGTGCACCCGACAGAATTCGAATCTGTGACCTCTGCCTTCGGAGGGCAGCGCTCTATCCTGCTGAGCTACGGGTGCTTATAATTTAAACAGTTGCCTTTTAACTGATCATACCCTCAGCTTCAATGATGAATTACCATTCTTTAAAAAAATACGCTTTCATAGCTTATATTACTGTGCAACTTTTCGCCCTATCATTCTATGATATATTACTTTAACCAGATTAGTTTTTGTACATAATGCTTTTTTTCATAGAAACGCTTTTATATACAGCTTCAAAATTTTTTCTAAATAGGCTAAAATAAGTTGTGAATATCAGGATAATTTTTTAATGATTACATTACCAAATCGCTTTCATTTTATTTCTGCAGAAACTGAAGAAGCTCTCAAAGCGACTCATAAATTAATTTCTGTTTATGGTCATTCTTCCCTGAAAGAAGCAGATGTTGTTATTGCAATCGGTGGCGATGGAACAATGTTACAAACAGTGCGAGATGTTATGAACACTGGAAAACCTATTTATGGTATGAATCAAGGCTCTGTAGGATTTCTTATGAATGAATTTCATGAAAAGAAATTGCCAAGTCGTATTGCTGCCGCGCATAAAAAAGAAATTCATCCCTTACGCATGATTGCAGAAGCTGTATGTCAAGGAACTATTGAAGCACTCGCAATCAATGAAGTTTCTCTCTTTCGTCAATCTTATCAAGCAGCAAAAATTCGCATTAGCATTGATGGTAATGTACGTATGGAACAATTAAGTTGCGATGGTGTCCTTGTTGCAACACCAGCAGGATCTACCGCATATAATTTATCAGTACAAGGACCTATTCTTCCCCTCATGGCTCCACTTATGGCACTTACCCCTGTTAGTCCCTTTCGTCCAAGACGCTGGCATGGAGCATTACTTCCCAATACAGCAACAGTACGCTTTGATATGCTCGAATCTGATAAACGCCCTGTCAATGCTGCCGCAGACAATGTTGAAGTTAAATCTGTCCATTCAGTGACTATTTCAACAGCAACAGAATTAACAGCCTCAATTCTTTTTGACTCTAATCATTCATGGGATGAGCGAATTTTATCAGAACAATTTCGCTATTAATTATTGTATTATGCTTTCTATGCGTATATGGCTGTTATAGTTGACTTTTTTGTGAAGTCACTTTACCCCTCTAAAATGGTTTAGAAAGCGAAATTAAAATCGCAGAGCAATTGATAAAAAAATGATACCACCTTTAAATAGTTTCGATGATTTAGGTCTTTCTGCAAAGGTTATTAAAGCTGTAAAATCAGCTGGATATACAGCTCCAACGCCTATTCAAAGTGGAACAATTCCTCATGTATTACAAAAAAAAGATGTTTTGGGAATTGCTCAAACAGGAACGGGAAAAACAGCTTCTTTCGTTTTGCCTATGCTCACACTCCTTGAAACAGGTCGTGCAAGAGCACGAATGCCCCGTACTCTTATACTAGAACCAACACGAGAACTTGCAGCGCAAGTTGAAGAAAATTTTGATAAGTACGGAATAAATCATCGTTTAAATGTTGCTCTTTTGATCGGCGGTGTGTCTTTTGAACAGCAAGATCGTAAGCTTGAAAGAGGGGCTGATGTTCTTATAGCAACACCAGGACGCCTTCTTGATCATTTTGAACGCGGTAAATTACTCCTAATGGGAGTTGAAATTCTTGTGATTGATGAAGCTGATCGCATGTTGGATATGGGATTTATTCCTGATATTGAACGTATTTGTAAACTCACTCCTTTTACGCGTCAAACTTTGTTCTTTTCTGCAACAATGGCGCCAGAAATCAGCAAACTAACAAAGCAATTTTTACATTCTCCAGTGTCTGTTGAAGTTACAAAAGCTTCCTCAACAGCTACCACAATTACACAGTGGCTTGTCAAATCTGGAAATAAGTCATGGGATAAAAGAGCTGTTTTGCGAGAACTTATCCACAATGAAGGTGATGAATTCAAAAATGCGATTATTTTTTGTAATCGAAAAAGAGATATTTCTGAACTCTTTAGATCACTCGTAAGGCATAATTTTAGTGTAGGCGCACTTCACGGAGATATGGATCAATATTCGCGCACGAACACGCTAACTGATTTTAAAAATAATAAACTTAAACTTCTCGTGGCTTCTGATGTTGCTGCTCGTGGACTCGACATTCCAGCAGTAAGCCATGTTTTCAACTATGATGTTCCAACACATGCTGAAGACTATATTCATCGCATTGGACGGACAGGACGTGCAAACCGTAGCGGAAAAGCTTTTACCATCGTCACAAAAGCTGACCAAAAATATGTCCATGCCATTGAAGAAATAAGCAACGAAAAAATTAAATGGCTGAATGGAGATCTCTCTACTTTAACACCTGATGACCAAGAAGATGATATCATTTTTAAAAAAAAGTTTCCAAAATCATTTAAAAAGATTGATTCCCCAAAGCACATTGTTCAAACTAAAAGCATCTTAAAAAATGATAAAGTGGATTATATTCAAACTGCAAATCATAAAACAAAACCACTTGAACAAAATCACTCTCGAAAAAATAAAGAGGCTTCTCCGCTTGGATTTGGCAATGATATCCCAGCATTTATGCTGATAAAAATTCGTAATTAAACCGAAAATTTGCTATTTTTGAGAGTAAAAATAAATAAAGCACTTTAGAAACATTGCTTTTAGTTGTTTTGTGCAGCCAATCTTTCAATAACTTTTTCACGCCCTAAAAGTTGCAAAAGTTTTCCCATTTCAGGTCCATGATCTATTCCTGTAAGTGCTTGACGTAATGGCATAAATAAAGCTTTTCCTCTACGATCCGTTTTTTCTTTTAATGCTGTCGTCCAAACTTTCCAACTTTCTTCATTTAATGCACCTGTAGGCAAAACATTGAGTGACTGACACACAAATGCACGATCTTCAAGCGCTACTGTCTCAAAGCTCTGTTCATCATGAATAATTTTCCACCACAAGACAGCATCATTGACTTTGTCAATATTGCTTCTTATTGCATTCCAAAAATATTCTGCTTTTTCTCCCTTAATAGAAAGATTTTCAAGCCGCGTTTTTACTTCTGCATAGGTTAATTCATGAACAAGATGACTGTTCAAAACAAAAAGATCCGCTATGTCAAATTTTGCAACCGATCTTGATGTATCTTGTAGACTAAAATGCTCTAAAAGAGCAGCTTGATGAGGACAGGGACGAACATTTTGCGACGTTCCAATCAAAACAGCAAGACACTGGATAGCCATCGATTCAAATCCTTCCGCTCGTAGAGAGCGAATAGAAAGATCATTATTACGTTTTGAAAGCCCTTTTCCAAAAACTGTTGTCAATAAATTGATATGACCAAAAATTGGCAATTTTGCACCGAGAGCTTGGAAAAGAGCAATCTGAGCACCTGTATTTGTAATGTGATCATCCCCACGAATAATATGTGTAATGGCCATATCTATATCATCAACCACAGAAGGCAGTGTATAAAGATAACTCCCATCTTCACGAATGAGAACAGGATCTGAAAGAGAGGCTAAATCAATCGTCTGCTTTCCTTTTACTGCATCATTCCAGCAAGCTTCTGTTCGCTTTGTTTGCAAAGGATCATTTTCAAAATTAGGAAGAAGAAAACGCCAATAAGGTTTACGACCTTGTGATTCAAAATTTTGTTTTTCTTCTGCTGTTAATTTCAATGCAGCACGATCATAAATAGGGGGTAATTTGCGAGAAAGTTGGATCTTTCGACGTCTATCTAATTCTTCCGCTGTTTCATAACAAGGATAAAGAAGGCCACATTGTTTGAGCATTTCTGCAACTTCATCATATCGATTAAAGCGTTTAGATTGGTAATAAATTTCATTCGGTTGAATACCAAGCCACTCAAGGTCAACGGCAATAGCATCAATATATTCCTGTTTAGAGCGTTCAATATCTGTATCATCGTAACGCAAGATAAATGCTCCCTTATATGCTTGCGCATAAAGCCAGTTGAAGAGAGCAATACGGGTATTGCCAATATGAATATAACCTGTTGGAGAGGGTGCAAAGCGAACTTTTACCATAAAAATAATACTCAATTCTTATCGTGAAAACGATTGACTATAGGATAACGGCGATCGCGTCCGAAATTTTTATAACTAATTTTTACACCAGGTGCAGATTGTCGCCTTTTATATTCAGCACCATAAAGAAGATGCTCAATTTTTTCAACCGTTTCGCGTATATAGCCACGTTTAACAATATCACCAATACTCATGTCATCCTCTACAAGAGATTGCAAGATATCATCTAAGATAGGATAAGGAGGAAGAGAATCTTCATCTCTTTGATTTTCTCTAAGCTCTGCAGAAGGTGCTTTTGCTATAATATTAGTGGGGATTACAATTTTCTCTGGACCTTTAAAATCATGCAAGTGATTTTTATTGCGCCATTCAGCTAATGCATAGACCTGTGTTTTATAAATATCCTTAAGAGGATTAAAACCTCCATTCATATCACCGTAAAGTGTTGCATATCCCACAGCCATTTCTGATTTATTACCTGTTGTTACAACCATGAAACCCAATTTATTTGAAAGCGCCATCAAGAGAGTACCACGTATGCGACTTTGAAGATTTTCTTCCGTCACGTCAGATGGCAATCCTAAAAAAAGAGGCGATGTTACATTCAAAAAAGC
Organism: Bartonella birtlesii IBS 325; assembly: GCF_000273375.1. NCBI lineage: Bacteria > Pseudomonadati > Pseudomonadota > Alphaproteobacteria > Hyphomicrobiales > Bartonellaceae > Bartonella > Bartonella birtlesii. Next base: position 1,195,671 of record NZ_CM001557.1, on the reverse strand, counting down.
CTTAACAACTTGCTCTATCGGTATCACTTCATAACGACATCCTAAAAGATGCGCACATTCTTTAGCATCTTGCAATGATTCTTGTGAAGTATAATGATAAGGCATCATTACGGTATGAACCCTTTGCGCACCAAGAGCATCCACCGCCATTGCTGTACAAAGAGCTGAATCAATTCCTCCTGAAAGACCAAGAATAACATCCTTAAAGTGATTTTTATTAACGTAATCTCTCAAACCTAAAACACAAGCTTGATAATCAGCAGCTAAATCTGTTAAAAGTTTTTCATTTGGCCCACAAATACATTGCCATCCTGTTATTTTTTTTTGCCAATGACTTACAGAAACATGGCTTTCAAAATGTTTCATTTGAAATGCCATTTTTCCTTTTCCATTTAACGCAAAAGATCCTCCATCAAAAACCAGCTCATCTTGCCCTCCCACCTGATTAGCATAAATAATCGGCATGCCAGATTGAAGTGCATGCGCACGAACAACTTCTATCCGTTTGAGTGTTTTATTACGATAATAAGGAGATCCATTAAGAACCAGAATCATCTCAGCCCCTTTATTGCCAAGTTCTACACACAAAGAGGGATCATTCCAAATATCTTCACAAATCACTATTCCCAATTTTATCCCATGATAATCAATCGGCTCAGGACGGGGGCCGGGAGAAAATAATCGCTTTTCATCAAATTCAGCATAATTAGGTAAATCAAATTTTAAATTTTCAGCAATTATCTTTCCTTCATCAAGAAGCACAGCAGCATTATAAATATTATTATTACGCCTTAAAGGAAGACCAATAATAATTCCTGGTCCGCCAATCGTTATCTTTGTTAACTTTTTAACAGCATCTTCACATGTTTTTGTAAATGCGGATTTTAGAACAAGATCTTCCGGTGGATAAGCACTTATAAAAAGCTCCGTAAATAAAACAAGATCGGCTTTTTCTGCTTTGGCTTTCTGATGTGCTATTAAAGCAAGAGAAAGATTCCCTTCTATATCACCAACTACAGGATTTAATTGGGCAACTGCTACCCGAAAATCATTTTTCATAAGCCTTTATATCATTCCATCCGTTTGGTGACCATAACTCTGTTATAATTATTAGAAATATTTTTTGCAAAAGAGCTTATTTCTCTGACAAATAGCTAAAATAAAAAACATTATGCTACTTTTTGTCTAACCATTTGCAGCAAATGTCAATGAATCAGTATGACGATTTTTTTTGAGAAGTTCTGCAACAAGAAAAGCTAATTCTAGTGCTTGATCTGCATTTAATCGAGGATCACACTGCGTATGATAACGGTCAGATAAATCTTCTACAGAAATAGCATGTGCCCCACCTGTACATTCAGTTACATCACGACCGGTCATTTCAATATGAATCCCTCCTGGATAAGTTCCTTCTCCATAATGTACAAAAAAGAATTTCTCTACTTCTTTTAAAACATAATCAAAGGGACGTGTTTTATAGCCATTTACAGTCACTGTATTACCATGCATTGGATCACATGACCATATAACTTTGCGCTTTTCGCGCTCAACTGCACGGATCAGTTTAGGTAAATAATGTTCTACCTTATTATAACCAAAACGTGTAATGAGTGTTAACCGTCCAAATTCATTTTCAGGATTTAAAATATCAATCAATCTCAAAAGCTCATCGGGCTCAATGGAAGGACCACACTTCAACCCAAGTGGATTTTTGATACCGCGGCAATATTCAACGTGAGCATGATCAATCTGACGTGTACGATCACCAATCCATAACATATGACCAGACGTTGCATACCAATCTCCAGAAGTCGAATCAATCCGCGTCAAAGCCTCTTCATAGCCAAGCAAAAGAGCTTCATGACTGGTATAAAAAGATGTTTCACGTAACGAAAAATTTGTTTTAGATGTAATCCCTATAGAACGCATAAAATCAATTGCTTCAGAAATACGCTCTGCCAACAACTCATAACGCTCGCCCTGCGGGCTGTTAGAAACAAAACTCAACATCCATGCATGAACATTTTCTAAATCTGCGTACCCCCCTTGCGAAAAAGCACGCAATAGATTCAATGTTGCTGCTGATTGGCGATAAGCCATAGACATTCGCTGTGGATCAGGGGTACGAGAATTTGCCTTAAATTCAATGTCATTAATAATGTCTCCCCGATAAGAAGGAAGCTCGACACCCTCTTTGTTTTCCATATCTGAAGAGCGGGGTTTTGCAAATTGACCAGCAATACGACCGATTTTAACAACAGGCTTAGAACCACCAAAAGTTAAAACAATTGCCATTTGCAAAAAAACACGAAAAAAATCACGGATATTGTCAGCCTCATGTTCTGCAAAGCTTTCTGCACAATCTCCACCTTGTAATAAAAAAGCTTGACCTTGTGCAACAATAGCTAGCTCATTTTTCAGATCACGTGCCTCTCCGGCAAAAACCAAAGGAGGATAACTCCGTAGTTTTCGTTCAACATCTGCTAACATAGATTTATCTGGATAAGCCGGAATTTGTTTAACTGGCTTTGTTCTCCAAGAATTAGGCATCCATTCTTTTATCATTTACACTCTCTCCAGAGTTTAAAGCACATAGCTTACCGTACTAAATTTCCGCTTACCACATAATATGTGCTATTTAATTTTCTATTTTCCTCCCATTTTCATATATATAACTTGGTTTATACATCGTTACTAGTTCCTCTGCTACCGTTGGATGCACTGCCATGGTTTCGTCAAAGATATCTTTTGTTAATTTTCCCTTAAGAGCTATACCAATAAGCTGTGCCATCTCGCCAGCATTTTCTCCTAAAATATGTGCTCCCACAACAATACGGCTTTCACCATCAACAATAAGCTTCATAAATATTTTTTCTAAATTTCCGGAAAGAACATTGCGTATAGGACGAAAAACTGTGCGATAAATCTCCACACGCTTATAACGATGAAGTGCATCTTCTTCTGAAAGGCCGACTGTTCCAATCTCGGGCTGTGAAAAAACTGCTGTTGTGATCAAATCATAATCAGGTATTGTGGGTATATTTTCAAATACAGTTTTAACAAAACACATTGCATCATGAATCGCAACAGGTGTCAATTGAATATGGCCTGTTACATCACCAACAGCCCAAATGTGAGGAATATTGGTTGTCATTTTTTTATCAACAACAATTGCACCAGAGGTATTCACTTTAACACCTGCCCGCTCAAGACCTAACCCTGTTGTATTTGGTACACGCCCCGTAGCCAACATAATCTGTTCGGCACTCACTGTTTGACCACCCGATAAAACGACATCATAATAATCGCCTCTCGCTTGTACCTCGGAAACTGTTACCCCATAAATAATAGAAATCCCTTTTTCACTCATTGCATCATGAAGTAATTTCCGCAATTCATAGTCAAAGCTACGAAGAATTAAATCACCACGATGAAGAAGTGTTGTTTTTACACCTAATTCATGGAAAATATTAGCAAATTCAACGCCAATATATCCACCACCAACAATGACGATTGATTTTGGAAGCTTTTCAAGATCAAAGATTTCATTGGAAGTAAGGCATAAATCACTACCGCTTATCTCAGTATTTGGTGCAATTTTTGCCCCCGTCGCTATTAAAATTTTTTCCGCCCTTACCCGTTCGCCTGTTGCTGAGAGCTCTAATGTATGCGCATCAATAAAAATAGCTCGGCTTTTATAAATATGTACATTGTTATTTTCTAATCCTTTACGGAATAGTCCTTCTAATCTTGATATTTCTTCATTTTTAGCCGCAACCAATTTTTCCCAATTAAAAACCGGATCCGCATATTTCCATCCAAAACCAACACTTTTGCGAAACTCTTTCGCGTATTGTGAGGCATAAACATATAATTTCTTAGGAACACAACCGCGAATAACACAAGTCCCCCCTATACGATATTCTTCTGCTATAGCAACACGCTTACCAAGCCCTCCCGCAAGACGTGCGGCACGCACTCCGCCTGAACCACTTCCAATAACAAATAAATCAAAATCAAAAGATCCCACGAGCTATTCCTTCTTATATATCTGCAACAATAGGCTATGGTGATTTATTATCAAGTAAAAGTTTTTTATTTTCAATCGCCATTTTTCTACAAAGCAACATTTTAAAAAGATCAACTTTTATTAAAAAATGGCGGATTTCCCGCCATTTTTTAATAAATGAAAAATTAGGCATTATTACAATATATTCATCAAACTATTTTTGATTTTCTGAAGAGTTTGATTTTACAGGCGCAACAGAATTATCCAAATTAAGTGTTTCAGACATCTCTTTTTTCACATTTTTTATAAGATCCTGCATAACAGCAGAGCGCCATGTATCAAATGTAGAATATGCATCACGCGCGAGATTTGGAACTTCTGTCAAAAATTTCTTACCGGTATCAGAATTATAAAATGCTGTGATTGTATCGAGTTCTTTTTGTGTAAAATATTTTGCATACACATGAGCAATTTCTTTTTCTAAATCAGAGCGTCGTTTAGCCAAAGCGAGCGCCTGTTTATCAACAATATTAGAAATAGCTGTTGCCAAATTTGGATCATCACCTATAAGTTCATCTTTTAAATCACGTGCAGCATTTGGTAAAAAACTATCGAATTGATCCGTTGCACGAATGGCACTGATAGTCTTTTTAGCTGAATCTAAATGCTGATCACTGACACCTTGTGCATGAGACATTCCAATATTCATAACCAAAACAGTAATTACACCAAAAAATACAACAAAACGCTGAAAAGAAAATATTTTTTTCATTGAACAATTACCCCGATAACTAATTATAAATTCAAATTTATTATTTTATTCAAAATCTTCCAGATACTTTTTATTATGCTAACATATCGTCATGTAAACTGTCTTCTTTAAAATCAAATGGTTCTAAAACTTTTATTTGTCCATCAGCCATAGCGACAATTGCACGTGAAGCTAATCCCAAAAAAAGACCATGCTCTACAACACCTGGAATTGCAAGAAGCGCATCCGATAATGACTTTGGCTGCAAAATGCACCCCCAAAACGCATCAAAAATAAAGTGGCCGCCATCTGTTTTAAAAGGAACTTCTCCATTCATCCGCAGTACAACTTCTCCTAAAAGTCCTAAACCATTAGCTACTCTTTCTATGGCTTTGCGTGTAGTATGTAGACCAAATGAATTAACTTCAATGGGTAATGCAAAAGCACCAAGTCTTTTTACCACCTTTGTTTCATCTGCAATGATAAGCATTGCACGAGATGCTGATGCTACAATTTTTTCATGTAACAATGCTCCACCTCCCCCTTTAATAAGAGACATCTGTGGACCAATTTCGTCTGCTCCATCAATATCAAGATCGAGTTCAGGTATTTGCTCTAAGGTCTCGGTAGGAACCCCAAATTTGCGACAGAGCTGTTCAGAATACCGTGAAGTCGTAACACCTGTCACACACAGACCATCTGCAACACGCTCACCAAGCAGGCGAATAAATTCATTTACTGTCGAACCAGATCCGATACCAAGCCGCATACCATCTTCAATAAATTCAAGTGCCTTTAAAGCGGCCATTTTTTTAACTGCTGAACATCCATGAATACTTTACCTTTTGACCAATCAGTGACCGTTATTACAGCGTATAACAATAAAGTAGCCGATTATCTCAATCTGTTATAAATTGACTCATTACCTTGTTGATTGAAAAAGAAGTGTTAGTGATTACAAGATATATCAATTAAGAGTAAAATAGAATAATTAACGATTTTCTCTTATAAGAAAATTTATTGATATTTTTATATCAACAAGCTTTTTCGATTTATCTTGCACTATCGATAAGCTCAGAACATAAAAATCTTCTGCAAAAAATTATAAATTGTTCAGATATCAAAAATATCACCCGTTGTAAGAAAATTGCAAACAGTTTTATAATTTTAATGAAATTGAGAAGTGCGCGATAAAAAAAGCATTATAATAAGATAGACCTCTTATTTTTTCTCTTGCTGTTTGAACACGAAAAAAATAAAAAAACTATAGATTATGCAATTTTTGTGAATATCCCCTGTGCATATTCCACGGTCTATAAAACCCCATTGAAGACCAAATGATATCACCATTTTTTGTCATCATAACACTCCCTCGTGATAACAATTCCTGGGGAGTAAATATTATTTTTGCCTTCTTGTTACATGTTTTATTATCTATTGCAAATGTCTTAATCATAATGTCTGCTGTTACGCATTGATCTGTTTCTCCTTGCAAGACAATTACTCTTAATCCCTTTTTTACTGAGGACGCACATAGATGATGATCACAAATGAACTGTGCATGAAATGGCGGACCATATTTTGTCAACTTGATTGTCTCATCCAGGTGGAATAATTTCTTCCATATGGATGTAGTAAACTTGGAAATATGGTAACGATCAATATATAATTTCTTTTCATCGATAATCCCCACAAACTTCATATTATCTGCTATAATGAGCTGTACAGGTGAGCGTACCAAACAAGTAACAAAACCAGCCAAAATAAAAAAACTAAAAAAGAATCTGATGGATGTTTTGCAAAAAACTAACCCAACCAAACCTATACTGAATAAAGTCAACGCAGATAACGGTATAAATCCAGGATTTAAAGCAGGAGAAATGAAGCTTATAGCCTGTGCAATCTTTATTACAAGATCAATACCAAAACCCATAATTTGAAGCGGCAGCCATTCAAGCCCCCAAAACATTGCAAGGGTCGCAATTAATCCAAAAGGTATGATTAAGATTGATACTATAGGCAAAGCCAAAGCATTGCTGATGATACTCAAGAATGCAATATTGGAAAAATGATAAGCCGCATAAATTCCACTGGCAGTTCCTGCCACAAATGAAGATGCTCCTATCGAAAATATCGATAAAAAAGCAAAATGAATGACTCCAGCTCCAACATAGGATGGTGTTCTTTTTTTGTTCTATAAGATAATTTTTTACTCCACCAATCAAAAAAAGCAATTAAAGCAGCAGTAGCAGAAAAGGACATTTGAAAGCTAGGACCTAATATCTCATGGGGTGTAATAGCGAGTGTTATTAAACCAGCAATAGAGAAATTACGCATTGTTAGAGCAGAACGATTACATAAAACAGCTACCAACATAACTGCGATCATCACAAAACTTCTTTGGGCTGATACAGCTACGCCAGAAAGTAGTAAATAAAAGGCTGTCATCATTAATGCAGCAACAGCAGCAAATTTTTTAGTAGAATAATAGGATGAGAAAACAGAAAAAAGTGCTAAAAAACTACGGATGCTGACAAGAACTATGCTGCTCAACAAAGCCATATGTAAACCTGATATTGATAAAATATGCGCCAATCCAGCTGCACGCAATTCTTCATTTGTCTTATTTGAAATACCAGCTCGCTGTGCCGTTATAAGAGCAGCTGCAACATTACCCTTTTCTCCTTTAATTGCTTTACGAATTCTTTGTGTCATATTGGTCCGTAAATTTTCAATTTTCTGTAAAACCCTCTCTAATATTCTATCAGGCTGCAAAACTGATATTTTACTTGGTTTTCCTAAATAAACTCCCTGTGCACCAATTCTTTTGAAATAATTATGGAAACTAAAATCATACCCCCCTGGATATACTGGTCCAGATAAAGCACGAATTTTAACTTTTCCATATAACCCATCACCAATTGCCAATCCATAAGGCAAACGTCTTGCCGATAAACGGACACGATGAGGGCTATGGCGTAATATTGGATTTTTTGTGCTTAACACATCTAAAACTAAGCGAAATTGTCCTCTTTTCCCTGTCTCAACAGAAACAATTCTTCCCGTTAACGTAGTAATAATATCACGGCTTAACATTGGTGTTGCTATACGCCACGTTTCTATTTTTGCAGCCAAAGCTCCCAATAGAACACAAAACAAAAATCCTGCGATACTCCACACTCGCCGATAAAGTCGTGAAATATATAATATTCCAACAAAGATACTAATCAACACGCCAAATTGCCCCCAACTTGGCTCACGCTCTAAACTAAAATAAAAAATAATTCCTATGGAAAAAAACACTAAAATTAAAGAAAAAAGAATCCCAAAAGAGATTTCTTTGTTGATACAATCTACCAGCCACTTCCCCAAAAAAGTTATTTTTTCCTTTAAAGGTGTAAATAAAAAAATCTTTTGGTTATTGAGACTGTTATTATCTGCATCACAAGGAGTATAAGAATTCTTTTTCCATATTAGACGTAACTTCTTTATCTTTAAAAAAGACCTGATGGATAAACCATCCTTAGATTTATTTTGATTAAACATCCGCAAATCCCCACTTTACTTGCAATGTGGCTATTGCACCCCCTATCACCTATGCTAACATAATCTTTCTATAAAGTCCTATAAATAACATCTTAATTTTAAAGGAAGAGATTCGTGTCCGTTATTACCCGCTTTGCTCCTTCACCAACAGGATTCCTTCATATTGGAGGTGCCCGTACGGCCCTCTTTAATTGGCTTTATGCAAAACATACTGGTGGGAAAATGCTTCTACGGATAGAAGATACAGATCGAGAGCGTTCAACAGAAGCAGCTGTAAAAGCCATTATAGATGGCCTACACTGGATGGGACTTAGCTACGACGGCGCTCCTATTTCACAATTCAAACGAGTAGAACGTCATCGACAAGTCGCTGAACAGTTAGTAAAAGATGGAAAAGCTTATTATTGTTATGCCTCTCCTGAAGAATTGGCTGAAATGCGTGAAAATGCGCGTGCGCAAGGTCGTCCACCACGTTATGATGGACGTTGGCGAGATCGTGATATTTCTCAAGCTCCCAACGGTGTTAAACCTGTTATTCGCATAAAAGCACCACAAGATGGGGAAACTGTTGTGCACGACCGCGTTCAAGGTGATGTTTGCTTTCCTAATAAAGATCTGGATGACTTTATTATTTTGCGTTCCGATGGTTCGCCCACCTATATGCATGCTGTTGTTGTTGATGATCACGATATGGGAATCACACATATTATACGGGGTGATGATCATCTCACAAATGCAGCTCGCCAAACAATCATCTTCAATGCAATGGGATGGGATATTCCTGTTATGGCACATATTCCACTTATCCATGGTGAAAATGGTGCAAAATTATCAAAGCGACATGGCGCACTAGGTGTCGATGCTTATCGAACAATGGGATACCTTCCTGCTGCCTTGCGAAATTATTTAGTTCGTCTGGGATGGAGTCATGGTGATGATGAATTGATGTCAATAGAAGATATGATTTCTTGGTTTGATATTAATGATATTAATAAAGGAGCAGCTCGTTTTGATCTCAAAAAGCTTGATGCCATCAATGGGCATTATATACGTATGAGCAATGATCAAGACCTTTTTGATGCTGCTCTTAATATTTTACCAGAAATTGAAGGTGGCTTACAAATAATGAAAAGTCTTGATGAAAAACGCCGTGTTCAATTTCTAAAAGCTATACCGAATTTGAAAGAACGTTCAAAAACATTGTGTGAGCTTATTGACAATGCTTCCTTCATTTTTACGCAACGGCCTTTACTTCTCGATGAAAAAGCACAAACCCTCTTAGACAAAAATGGGCTAGCAATCTTAAAAGATATTTACCTTGCCCTGAAAACATGCTCCCATTGGGATGTAAAAAGCTTGGATGAAACTCTTCGATATTATACAGAAAGACAAAATCTCAAATTTGGGGCTGTTGCCCAACCTCTTCGCGCAGCTCTTACAGGTCGTTCAACATCACCTGGAGTTTTTGATGTACTTGTTTTATTGGGACAAGATGAATCTCTCAATCGTATTAATGATCAGCTGCTTACAGCTGCGTGTTAGTAGCATGTATATAACTTATCAGTATAATAAAGCAACATATACAAATGCCTCTATAAAAAATAAAAATTAGCTCTTTCTTAAATCGTTGAAAGAGATATTTGGTAAAATTATAAATAAAAATATTTTTTAGATTGCAAGAACCAACTTTTAAGGTAAATCTACCCTTCAATATAAGTAGGAAAAGCTTCAACTATACATCCCGCACTCAGATGAAGCGGCATCTTGATTTTTAGAAGCAAAGGATCTGAAAGGAACACCTAATGTTTGAGAATAAAGCACACATTACTGTGAATGATAAAAATATAGAACTTCCTGTGCGCAAGGGTACGAGTGGACCTGATGTCATTGAAATTGCTTCTCTCTATAAAGAAACAGACACTTTTACTTATGATCCTGGTTTTACCTCAACGGCTTCTTGTGAATCAAAAATTACTTATATTGATGGTGATAAAGGACTATTGCTTTATCGAGGTTATCCTATTGATCAATTGGCTGAAAAAGGAGACTTTCTCGAAAGCTGTTATCTTTTACTTTACGGTGAACTCCCAACACAACAAGAGAAGAATGATTTTGATCGTTGTATTATGCAGCATACAATGGTACATGAGCAGTTTGCGCGTTTTTTTCATGGTTTTCGCCGCGACTCGCATCCTATGGCCGTTATGGTTGCATGCCTTGGAGCTATGTCTGCATTCTATCATGACTCTATTGATATTACAGACCCTCAACAAAGAATGATTGCTTCTGTTCGTCTTATCTCCAAGGTGCCAACCCTTGCTGCCATGGCTTATAAATATAGTATTGGACAAGCATTTGTTTATCCACGAAATGATCTTAGTTATGCTGCAAATTTTCTTCGTATGTGCTTTTGTGTTCCTTGTGAAGAATATAAAACAAATCCTGTTCTTACTCGAGCAATGGACCAAATCTTTATCCTCCATGCAGATCACGAACAAAATGCTTCTACATCCACTGTACGCCTTGCAGGATCATCAGGAGCTAATCCATTTGCATGTATTGCAGCGGGTGTTGCGTGCCTTTGGGGACCAGCGCATGGCGGAGCCAATGAAGCATGCTTAAAAATGCTACAAGAGATAGGTTCTGTTAAAAGAATTCCTGAATTTATTGCACGTGCAAAAGATAAAAATGATCCTTTCCGCCTTATGGGATTTGGTCATCGAGTCTATAAAAACTATGATCCACGTGCAAAAATCATGCAGAAAACCTGTCATAAGGTTTTAAAAGAATTAAACATTCAAGACGATCCACTTCTTGATATCGCTATAGAACTTGAAAAAATTGCTCTTAATGATGAATATTTTGTTGAGAAAAAACTTTATCCTAATGTTGATTTCTATTCTGGTATTACATTAAAAGCTTTAGGTTTTCCAACCGAAATGTTTACTGTTCTTTTTGCATTAGCTCGCAGTGTTGGTTGGGTTGCACAATGGAAAGAAATGATCGAGGATCCTGCACAAAAAATTGGTCGGCCTCGCCAGCTCTACACAGGTTATGGTATGCGTGAATACGTTCCTATAGATAAACGTATAAATTAAAGTAATAAGTAACCAATCAATAAAGCTTCAATTTACTGAAGCTTTATTGTGAATGATAAAGTAACTAAAATTTAAAAGTACTTCTATAAATCTTAATTCTAAATTTCTTTTTATAGTGATAAGATTATTATAAAAATTGAAAAAGCTTAGATGACTTTGACTCAATAAATTAAAAGTATTTATGTTGATCTTGCAAACAACAAGTGATTTTTTAAAAATTAGAAAAGTTTTAACTTATAATATTCACTCTCCTAAATGAAAAAATTCCGTATTATTTTATATAAAGATTATTAATAATTGATCATATTATTATATTACAACTCATTAATATTAAGAACTTTTCTCTCTATTCTTAAAAAATAATAATGAAAATACTATTTGAGAATTATATGTAAAATAATTCTTATTTTAAGTTATAAAAATACTTTACTTTTATTGTTCTAATGGTAAAAAAGTTTCTTTGATTAAATTGCATAACTTTTAAAACAAAATTCTATATTCTTTTGAAGAAAATGCTAAAAATGGTCTGTGATAAATAACCATATAATATAGTTAGTGAAATATTTTTTTGTATTTAATCATAGTCATATTTGATAAAGTGAACGTGTTTTGCTTATAATAGCCATATATAATAGTAAAGTGAATATCAGTCATTTTTTGCATTGCTCCAGAACAGCTTACAGATTATAAAATACAATATGGTCTTGTATTTTTCCGCTTATCCAATAGGAGAACATAATGAAATTATTAACAATAGCTCTTATAATAAGCACAACACTGTTTACCCAATCATCCCATGCTCAAATACTGAAAATTGCCAGTGATGCTTCGTATCCTCCATTTAGTTACATCGATTCAAATAACGAACTCAAAGGATTTGATATTGATATATCCTATGCGCTTTGTAAAAAAATGAATGTTGAGTGTAGCATCATCACTCAAGATTTTGAAGGAATGATTCCTGGTCTTCTTGCAAAAAAATACGATGCTATTGTTTCTTCTCTTGCTCCCACAGAGGAGCGCTTGCAAAAGATTGACTTCACAGATCCTTACTATAATACAGCACTCGTTATAATTGTCGCCAAAGATTCAGAAATTAAAGAAATCTCAGCAGCAGCTTTTAAAGGTAAAAATCTGGGAGCACAATCAAATACAATACAAGCTGTCTATGCAGAAGATCACTATGCCCCTGAAGGAGTAAACATTAAACTCTACCCAACAATTATAGAAGCTAATCGTGATCTTTTAAGCCACCGGCTTGATTTGATGATCTGCGATAAAATACAAGCTTTAAACTGGCTTGAAAATGAGGGAAAAGATTGTTGTAAACTGCTAGGGACTCTGGAAAGTACAAAATTCCCTATTGCAATTGCCTTACGTAAAAATAATCATGATCTTAAAAATAAACTCAATGAAGCAATAAAAGAAATCCGTTTGGATGGAACTTATGAAAAAATTATGAAAAAATATTTTGCGTTTGATATTTATTAAGTATTAATGTGAGCTAAATTTTGAAATAGTAGCATAAGAAGTAAAAAATAATTTTAAATTTAAAGTTTTTATTATTTTTTAGAAGAAAGATGCCTATTTACCAAAAGATAAATTTTTATGTGTTTCCATTATTTGAGTGCTTTGTAATAAGAAAAAACAACATGTTAATTTTTCTTTAATCTAAGAGTTAAAATTTTTCTTTGTTCCTAAATTGAACAGTCCATGTAATCAATAAAATATTTCTTTCTCTCCTATGCTTAGGATACGCATACCTGGTAAAATAATTAATTTTTTAATGATAATATTCATTATCATGAGCGCAAAACGAACATTCATAAATTTTTGCATTGCTCCTAGAAGAGCTTACAGGTTATAAAATACATGACGATCTCATTTTTTTGCTTAGCTCATAGGAGAACATAATGAAATTATTAGCATTAGCTCTTATAATAAGTGCAACGCTGTTTACCCAATCTGCTCACACTCAAATGCTGAAAATTGCGAGTGAAGGTTCCTATCCTCCATTCAGTTACATTGATTCAAATAACAAACTTCAAGGTTTTGATATTGACATATCTTACGCGCTTTGTAAAAAAATGAACGTTGAATGCACTATTACCACTCAAGACTTTGAGGGGATGATTCCTGGTCTTCTTGCAAAAAAATATGACGCTATCATTGCTTCTATTGCTCTCACAAAAGAGCGTTTACAAAAGATCGATTTCACAGATCCTTATTATAACACAGAGCTTGCTGTAATTGTCGCCAAAGATTCAGGAATTAAAGAGATCTCAGCAATAGCTTTTAAAGGTAAAAATCTTGGTGTTCAATCGAATACAACACAAGCCGCCTATGCAGAAGATCATTATGCTTCTGAAGAAATAAATATAAAACTTTACCCGACAACAATAGAAGTTAATCGCGATCTCTTGAGCCGCCGACTTGATGTGGTTATTGTTGATAAACTGCAGGCATTAAACTGGCTTAAAAATGAAGGAAAAGATTGCTGCCATTTTTTAGGAACATTGGAAGGAACAAAATTCCCTATTGCAATTGCATTACGCCAAAATAATAATGACCTTAAAAATAAATTTAATGAAGCAATAAAAGAAATCCATTCAGATGGAACTTATAATAGAATTATAAAAAAATATTTTGCATTTGATATTTATTAAATAGTAGATGCACTAAAATTGGACAAACTGTTTATTTCTAAGAAAATATTTATCTAACTCTTTGTGAGGTATGAAAGAATGATTGAAGATTTAGCATTGCTATCATTTAGCAATGGAGGGTGGGGTGTGGTTATACTTTCTAGTGCTGGAATGACATTATCATTGGCTTTGTGTTGTGGGATCTTAGGACTTCCTTTAGGTCTTCTTTCTGCAGTCATGATTCGATCCAATATTAGAGTAGTTAAAACTATCGCTACCCTCTTTTCTTTGGTATTTCGTGGATTACCAGAGCTTTTAACTCTGTTTTTAGTTTATTATGGCTTGCAAAATATTATTCAAATTATTCTTGATTATTTTAATATTGAAATCATGTTTAGTATTAGCGCCTTTGTTGCGGGCGTTCTGGCTCTCAGCATGGTTCTTGCTGCATTTTCTTGTGAAGTCTGGCTTGGTGCGTTCAATATTTTTGATAAAGGTCAATATGAAGCAGCTAAAACTTTAGGGCTTTCACGCTCAACTACGTTTTTGCATGTTGTCTTTCCTCAGGTAATCCGGAATGCTTTACCAGGACTCTCTAATAATTGGCTTACTGTGTTAAAAGATACATCCTTAGTTTCAACGATTTCACTTGTTGATCTTATGCGACAAACAAACTTAGCAGTTGCAGCCACTGATAAAGCCATGCTGTTTTATCTTGTAGCATGCGTACTTTATTTGTTATTTTCAGCATTTTTTTCTGTAATCCTGCGCTATCTGGAGACATACATGCAAACAGGATATAGAAAGGTATCGAACTTATGATTCCTGAGTGGCTTTATTTTCTTTTTAATCCAGCTCTTTTAAACCGCTATGGGTCGAAATTTTTTGAGGGCTTTATCGTTACTGTTGAGCTTGTTTCTATTGCTTGTTCCATTGGCTTTTTTCTTGGTATGTTTATCGCGTTTGCACGTTTGTCAAAAAATAAGTTTTTACGATATTTTGCAGAGATTTATGTCTATTTTTTTCGTGGATCTCCTTTACTCGCCCAACTTTTTCTTTTCTACTACGGACTTGGTTCAATGAATAACTTCTGGCAACAGATTGGTCTATGGTGGTTTTTTCAAAACGCATGGTATTGTTGTCTTTTTATTTTCGCACTCAATTCTGCAGCCTATCAATCTCAAATTTTTAAAGGAAGTTTTCTTTCTGTCACAACAGGACAACGTGAAGCGTCAAAAGCGCTAGGATTGAGTAATTCTATAACATTTTTTAGAATTATTCTGCCACAAGCAATGGTTTTAGCATTACGCCCCTTAGGTAATGAGTTAATTTTAATGATTAAATCGAGTGCTATTGCCTCGCTCATTACTATTTACGATTTAATGGGCGTTGCTAAACTAACCTATTCGCGTACATTCGATTTCCAAGTTTACGTTTGGGCTGCTCTTATCTATCTTTTTACCGTTGAATTCATTCACCGCTTTATTGCTTTTATCGAATATCGTCTAACCCGATATTTGCGGTAAATAAAATAGTCATAAAAATCTTTATTAAATCAGAAATGTTAAACTAATAAATTTATTTATCAATGAAAGAATACAACAAGATGAATTTGAAAAATAATAAACCTGTCCATATTGCACAAGACTTTGTGATTTCCATTCGGAATTTGAATAAATGGTATGGAGATTTTCAAGTACTCTACAATATTAATTTTGACGTTAAAACTGGCGAACGAATCGTTATCTGTGGTCCTTCTGGATCGGGAAAATCAACTTTAATTCGTTGTATTAATCAACTAGAAAAAGCACAAGAAGGGTCGATTTGCATCCAGAGCATTGATATTCATGCTGCTCCTCCATGCCAGCAAAAAAATGTTCTCCGTAAAATAGGAATGGTTTTTCAGAACTTTAATTTATTTCCTCATATGAGTGTTATGCAAAATTGTATTTTAGCACCTATAACTGTTCAAGGGCTTTCTAAACAACAAGCACAAGAACGGGCAATTCGTTATCTAACAAATGTCGGTATTGAAAAATACTATAATAAATATCCTTTACAGCTTTCTGGTGGACAACAACAACGTGTTGCGATTGCTCGTGCACTTTGCATGGAACCTGAAGTGATGCTTTTTGATGAACCCACATCTGCTCTCGATCCAGAAAGTGTTGGAGAAGTTTTAGAAGTTATGGTACAATTAGCGGACACAGGTATAACAATGCTTTGTGTAACCCATGAAATGGGTTTTGCGCGTGAAGTTTCAGAAAGAATCCTCTTTTTAGAAAATGGAAAGATTATCGAAGATACAGCTTCTAACGCGTTTTTTACAAATCCTCAAAGTCAGCGTGCTCGTGAGTTTCTTGCTAAAATTAAACATTAATTACCAATATTGTTTTATCTGCACAATTCTAAATTTTTTGTTTTTTCAAGAAGGCCGATAATCGCTTGAGCACCAATAACTCCTGATGGAATTTCAGTTTTCATTTTTTGTTCTACCAACTCAAAAGCATCAAGTTGTGTCTGTCGTATTAAAGGATTATACAAAAGTTGTTCTATCTGCCTTGCTAACATTCCAGGGCGCAAAAACTCATTAAAATATTCTGGCACAAAAGGCTTATCAGAAATAATATTGGGAAGAGCAGCGCTCCATAACATCATTTTGGGAAAAATGAATAATTTGGAAAAAAAATCAAGTTTATAGCAAAGAACCATGGGAATTTTTGCTAATGCCAATTCCAATGAAACCGTTCCATGTGCTGCAAGTGCAACATCTGCTTGTGCAAAAGCACGCCATTTTGCATCTTCACCAACAACAATTTCTACTTTATTTTTCCAGCTCCGTACAAAATTACGAATTTCATTCACCAAACGTGGTAAGGTTGGTAAAATAATATATAAATGAGGAATACGTTGTGCAAGAATTTCTACTGCTTCTCGAAAAACTGGCATTAAAGAGCGAAGCTCTGAATTGCGTGACCCTGGCAAAAGAATTAATGTAGATGATGATGTTTGTTTAGAAGCAAAATGTCTTTTTTCTGCTTGAACCGCTAAAAGCGGAGGATATGCTAAAAGAGAATGTCCAACATAGGTAGTGCTAGGACCTTTCAAATCCTGCATAATTTTTTCTTCAAAAGGAAAAATCGCCAAAACATGGTCAACAAATTTGCGCATAGTCTTAGCACGCTCTGGACGCCATGCCCAAACAGTTGGTGCAACATATTTAATGATAGGAATAGAAGGTACCAACATACGCACTCTTTTTGCAACACGATGTGTGAAATCAGGACTGTCAATAATAATTAAACAATCGGGTTGTTGTTGTGCAATAAACTTAGATAAATTACGAATATGTATTAGCAATGATGGCAGTTTTTTTACAACTTCCTTCACCCCGATTAAAGCAATATCATGGAAATTAAAAAGGCTTTTTAAACCCAATGTTTCTAAATGTCTCCCACCAATCCCAATCAAATCGATATGACATCCCGTCTGTTGTGCTAAACAAGAAATCAAATCTGCTCCAAGAAAATCAGCAGACTCCTCACCTGCAACAATAGCAATTTTTAAGAAACGATTATTCATGATCGGACTTTTCAAATGTTTCTATAAATAGGGAATATTTGTTCGCTTTTTCTATTGTTGTTTTTGCTGATAGTATAAGACTTTTATTTGCTTCCACCGCAATGCCAGATAATCCACTTTTTGCAATATTCATTATTGTCGCAGGTCCAATTGATGGTAAATCAACACGACAATCTTGTTGTGGTTTTGCACATTTAACCAAAACGCCTCCTTTAGGTGGGATTTGTTCTCTTTCTCGCATTTCACAAACCCTCCACAGCATATTATCGGTTCCCTCTGCTCCCTCAAGGGCAATCACCCTTCCATTAATAACTACTGCTGCTTGCCCAATATCTAGTTGACCTAAAAGCTTTGCTGCTTTTATTGCTAAGTGAATATCTTTTTTCTCTTTCTGCGTAGCACGCCGTAATGTTACATCAAATTTTATCGGTGCCAAAAGATCTGGTACTATTTCATGAGCACCAATCACAGTAAAACCATATGATTCAATTAATTGTATAAAAGCTTTTAATAGTGCATCATCCCCAGCTCTCAAAGCGCCTATTAACTTAGGAAGAGCCAAAAATGTTGTCCAATTAAATCGAAATTGTGTAAGAAATGGCCGCCTTTTCACACCACCTGCCAACACAATATTACAAACTCCAGCTGCCTTTAAGACTTTAACAAGTCGCGCCAATTCCACAATTGATAACGTACAATGCTCATAACGACAAAGCACGGCATCCGCCTCATCACGCAAAAGTACAAGAAAAGGATTTTGTCCATGTTTTTCCAATTCCTGCGCAACAGTGATAGGTAGAATACCATTTCCTGCTATAACAGCAGTACGGCCGGAAAGAAAACTTCTGGCACAAGGGATAGGCATCTTTAATCCTTATATTCTTTTATTCTATCACCTTCAAATTTTGGTGTACAATAAAAACGTTTTCCTTCTTCTTTAATAAAATTAACAACATCAATAACTGATTGAGAAGTAGAATAGACAGAAGAAACATCACTAACACGCTCTTTAAACGGCTTACTGTGATCAAAAAGCATAACAATAGCATGGCGTAATGCATGAATATCTTTACGCTCAAGACCCGCACGTTTCATCCCAATAATATTTAACCCCGCAAGTTTTGCTTGCACACCAACAGCGGTCCCATAGGGAATAAGATCGCCAACCAACGCAGATACACCACCAATAAATGCATGATGCCCAATACGAACAAATTGATGAACAGCAGCACCTCCACCAATAATAACATAATCACCAACAGTAACGTGTCCAGCGATCATCGCATTATTGGCAAATGTCACATGATCCCCTACACGACAATCATGAGCGATATGCGCATAACAAAAAAATTGGCAATTATCCCCCACAACCGTCATTCCTATACTCGAATCGGAACCTCTATGTATTGTTACACCTTCACGAATGATACAATTTTTACCAATAGAAAGCGTTGTATACCCTCCCTTATGTTTATTATTTTGCGGATCTGCCCCCAAAACTGCATGGGAAAAGACTTTACTATTTGCGCCTAATGTTGTGTTTCCCACTATTACAACATGACTCATCAAACTGCATCCATCGCCAATAACAGTCTCTGAACTAATATGACAAAACGGTCCAATTTGTACATTCTCACCAAGCTGCGCTCCCTTCTCTACAAAAGCAGTTGGATGGATTTTCGTACCGGACATTTTTAAATTCCTATTAAATCGTTTATTCTTCTTCAATAATCATCGCAGCAATTTCTGCCTCAGCGACGCGGATATCCTCTACTTTTGCAATACACGAAAAACGCCTCATACCAGATCTTTTTTTTAAAAGCTGAACATGAATTTTTAGTTGATCGCCGGGTACAACCGGTTTACGAAATTTCGCATTATCAACAGTCATAAGATAAACCAAATTTGTTTGTTTATTCTCTAATTTTAAAAGTGAAATTGCTCCCGCTGTTTGGGCCATAGCCTCTAAAATCAATACTCCAGGCATCACTGGCCTTACAGGAAAATGTCCAGTAAAATGTGGTTCATTAATTGTTATATTTTTAATACCAACAGCTTCTTGCTCGCCATTAATGTCAACGATACGATCAATCAACAAAAATGGATAGCGATGCGGTAATATTGAGAGCAATTTTTCAATATCTACAGTTTCTAAATTTTTTATTTCTCCGATGTTGATCATATTAGCGTTTCTCCTTTTTAGCTTTGCCAATATTACGCAACGCCGCTACTTCTCGAAACCACTGCTTAAATGGTCGCGCTGGACTCCCTCCCCATTTTTCTCCATCTGGAATGTCATTCATAACACCACTACCAGCAGCAATCTGAACACATTTACCTATTACGATATGATCTGCTACCCCAACGCTCCCGCCAAGTTGAGACATATCACCTATTGATGTACTTCCAGCAACTCCACATTGCGCAGCAATAAGACAATAGCGACCAATTTTTACATTATGTGCAATCTGGACTAAATTATCAATTTTGCTTCCTTCGCCAATAATGGTATCTTCAAATGTTCCACGATCAACCGTTGTGTTCGCACCGATTTCTACACCATCCTCAATAATAACACGACCAAGTTGTGGGACTTTTTCAATTCCGGAAATACTACCAACATAACCAAAACCATCTTGTCCAATACAAACACCAGGATAAAGTTGAACTTTGTCACCTATTAAAGAATACTGAATCGTTACCTTTGGACCAATATAGCAGTCACACCCAATACGACAATTTTCACCGATAACAGCTGTAGATGAAATAAGCGTTCCTGCACCAATCTCAACATTTCGACCAACAACAGCACCTGCTTCAATACATACATCAGGTGCAAATTTAGCAGTTGGATGAATATGCGCATGCGGTGAAATTCCTTTTTGCCCAAACCACGGCATTGGCTTGACAGAATCAGGAAACAAGATTCGCCCAATCTGAGCAAAATCGCGCTGTGGTGTAGATGTAACCAAAATTGCCATAGTTTCAGGAACTTTAAAAACAATTTCATTGGTACAAAAAACAGCCACAGCAGAACTCCCGACGAGAGCATCAGAAAATTTCCGATGCTCTACAAATACAAGGGAACCTTCTACGGCACTCTCAAGTGAAGAAAGAGTATTGATCACCGTGTTAGAAAACTCTGGATTAAGAAGTTTTGCCCCTGTCAACTCTGCAACATTAGCAACTGTCAATCGCCGGGACGGCGTAAAAAAAATGTATCCGCCATCAAAACGTTTTTTCTCCCAGCCTAATCCGTTCTCTTCAATTTTTCCCTAAAGAAAATTAAAATCAGAACTTCGTAGAAATACCAAAGTTCAATTTCTGTAAACGGTCTCCTTCCTGTTTCTTTATTGGCCACGCATAATCAAAACGCAGAGGACCAAACGGTGAATCCCACATCAAACTGACACCTGCAGATGAACGCAAAGCACTTTTAGTATGAGTAACGGGAGCCTCACCTTGAAAAACAGGTTGATAATTATTTCCATAGAGCGTCGCAACATCTGCAAATAAAGCGCCACGTAACCCTAACCCTTCAGGGACAATAGGGATAGGAAATTGCACCTCAGCAGTTGCATTCATATAGGTTGTCCCTCCTAAGAAATAGACTTCACCTTTATTAGAAATCTGACGTGGACCTATTCCGTTGTACTTGAATCCTCGGATCATATCAGAACTCACCTTAAACATATCAAAAATACGAACACCATTTCGGCCGATTTCGTGAATATATCCCCCACCAAAAGAGAATAAACCAACAAGATCCATCTGCTCAGATAATGTCTTGTACATCATCGCCTTACCCGTTGTCTTCAAGAATTTTGCACTCCCACCAAGGCCGGCATACTCTTGTAAAACACGCATGTACCATCCATCATGGGGATTTTTCATATCGTCAATAGTATTATAGGTAAAACCATAACTAATCGATGAGCGTTTCCAAGGGCTGTGCTTTGCTGCTTGAACAATTGCACCAGAATATTTCCCATATAATTCTTTTATGTCAGTTTCTTTGTTTAAGTCATATTCTTTACCAAAATTATATTCTTCCTGAACATAAGAATAAGCTAAATTAGCAGATAATTGATCATTAATGGGCATCGAGAATCGGAATGATCCACCAGTCTGTCGAACATCATATGCTTTATCAGCACGATAGGTACTACGAAAAACATCAACACCAGCCGATAAACGATAGCCTAAGAAATAAGGATCAACAAACGACAAATTGTAATTACGGGATTTTTCTTGCCCTGCACCTAATCCCAAACGAACATACTGACCGCGTCCTCCAAGGTTACGTTCAGTCACAGACACTTCAAGCGACATACCAGGACTTGTCCCACCTGTTGTATAGCCTCCAGATAAAGAAAGATCACCGGTTGGAGCTTCAACAACATCGATAACTAAAGTAATCTGATCAGACAAATCTGTGGGAACCATAGAAATGTTAACAGCTTTGAAAAAGCCTGTATTTTCTAAACGGCGTTTTGCCCGTTGCACTAGGGTTTGATTGTATGCATCCCCTTCATTTAAATCAATTTCACGGCGAATAACATAGTCACGGGTCTTTTCATTCCCACGTATTTCAATACGCTGAATATAAGCACGTGGACCTTGTTCAATGTTATATGAAATCGAAATTGTATGATTTGCAAAATTACGATTGCCCCGTGGCTCAACTTTAGCAAAAGCATACCCAGAATCAGCAGCCTTATTATTGATAATTGCAACAGACTGCTCAATATTCTCTGCGCTATAAGTATCACCTGAGCGAGTTTTAAGAATTCTCTTTACAGATTGAATATCAATCCCATCAATATCACTTTCAATCTGAATATCACTAATTTTATAGCGCACACCCTCGTCAAGAACAAAATCAATTTTGTACGTACTACTCGCTACATCAAAAGTTGCTTTAGAAGAAACAACACGAAAATCCGCATAGCCGCGATTGTAGTAAAAACGACGCAAAGCTTCTTCATCAGCAGCTAGACGCTCTTCACTATACACATCCCCTCCCAACAGCATCGAGAAAATTCCTGAAGACTTTGTTGAAATCACATCACGCAAACGACTGCTTCCAAAAGCATGATTCCCCTTAAAGGTGATATCACCAATCTTTGTCTTTCGTCCTTCAACAACATTAAAAACTACATTTACCCGCCCTTTTCCAAGATTAATGGTTTGGACTGTAACTGCAACATTATTACGACCAACAGTTTTATAAGCTTCACGAATCGTATTAATATCTGCTGAGAGCTTAGCAGAATTAAAAGGTTCATTTGGCTTTAAAGAAATAAATCGTTTAAGATCAGGATCTTTAAGAGATTTATTTCCTTGAAACAACACCTGATTAACAATCTCATACTCCTTGACAAACACAACGAGTCTGTCGCTAACCTGATTTATTTTCACATCATAAAATAAGCCTAATCCAAAAAGACGCTTTACTGCAGCATCGACATCACTACTAGAAAAACTCTGTCCAGCTTTAATGCCCATATTGTCTCGAACCACCTGAGCACTCACAAATTTGTTCCCGCGAACCTCAATAGAACGCACTACAGATGCTTGCACTTCCCCAACCATCGCAATCGACATAAAAGCCGTTGTAGGAGCAACCATCCCCACACTTAACACCAACACAGATGCTGCACTTAAAAACTTTGAATTTATAGTCATTGGCTTTTTTTACCTTATCTTATTCTTTAGACATGATGTCTCAAAAAGCTAACCGCCATAACAACTCTTTTTTCACAGCGAGACTTTTCATTCCTTAATTACTGATTATAGAAAACAATGCCACAATATTTTATGGACATGGTAAACAATATTCAATTTACTTCTTCTATTATTACCCAATTTATAAAATATTTTCCATAATTTAATTAGCTAAACCAACAAAAATAATCATTAATGAACGCAAAAATCATAAATAAAAGGACAATCAAAAAGCCTACGCGAAAAATAATTTCTCGAATTTTAACGGATATTGGCCTTCTAGTCACGACCTCAATAGTATGAAATAATAAGTGCCCACCATCAAGTGGTAGCAAAGGAAAAAGGTTAATCACTCCAATCCCTATCGAAAGAAAAGCCGCAAAATTTAATAAAGAGATAAAACCTGTTTTACTCACTTTCCAAGCAATTTTAACGGTCTTTGAAGGGCCACTTAGCCGACAATGATCTTCTTTTCCTCCTATTAAACGACCAATAAAAAAAACCGTTTGGGTAACAATAAATGTGGTGCGTTTTGATGCTTCTTCTATAGCTCTTATAAAATTGTAGCGGATATGTTTTACATAAGCTGGATCTAAACGCCCCTGATCATTTGGATCAACGGGAGCACCTACACCAATCATACCAGCTTGAATCCGGTTACCAAACCCATCATTTCTCTGAACCATCTTTGGTGTAATCACCTTGGTAAATATCTGCCCCATACGTTCTATTTTAAATTCTATAGGATCTTTACCTTGTAAAATTACATAGCTCATCAAATCTTCAAAACTTTCAACCCGTCGACCATCCATTTCAATAAAACGATCACCCAATCCTAAACCTGCCTGAAAAGCAGGTGAATCCTTTACTAAAGAACCAACAACGGGTTCAGTAGCTACACGACCATACATAAAGAAAAAAATGTTAAAATAATAACAGTAAAAAGGATATTGAATAAAGGACCTGCAAACACTGTTACTGCTTTTTTCCACGTATGTGCACGAACAAATGAACCCTCAATATCTCGAGAGGACTGAAATGATGATACATCTTCACCATCCCCAATAAACTTCACGTAACCACCTAAGGGAATAAGTGATAAACGCCACTGTGTACCGTGCTTATCTCTATACTCTACAACCTTGGGACCAAATCCAAGCGAAAAAACAGCTGCCTTAATACCGCACCAGCGCCCAATAAGATAATGCCCAATTTCATGCACAAAAATAATAATCATAATGATAAAAAGAATACTTAAACTTCTTAAAAGTAAGTCCCCAACAGTAATCATATGATCCACAAATTCCAAAATATTGCCTCCCAATTAAACCATACAAAAGAGATTAAAAGGTGTATTCATATCAGATACAGACGAACCAATTAAATAAAGGAGAAAAGCAGCACCTATCAACCCATCCATACGATCCATAATTCCACCATGTCCAGGTAATAAAAAACCGGAATCTTTAACAGAAAAATGTCTTTTGAACCATGATTGCGCTAAATCACTCAATTGCGAAAAAATTGACAAAATAAAAACAAGGAGTAGCACAAAAAAACTCGTTAAATTTACATCAAAAAATCTAACAGCAACCAATATACCACCAGTAACTCCGATAAATGTACCACCAATGGCTCCTGCCCATGTTTTATTAGGAGAAAATCGTGGTGCTAATTTAGGTCCACCAAATGCACGTCCACTAAAATATCCAGCAATATCAGTTCCCCACACTACCGCAAATAAAAAGATAACAACTTGGAATCCTAACGTTTCATGCCCGCGTAAAAAGCATAAAGCTACAACTGGAAAAGACGCATACAAAAAACCCAAGAAAACCCACCCACTCTTTTCGAGTGGCCCAATAGCCAATACCGCTCCTAAAATTATAACAACACAAAAAATCAATGAAGCCGATACACTTGAGAGCAAAAAAGAACCAAAAATCAAATAAAAAATACTTGCGAATATTTTTTGTGCAACACTCCACTTTTCTTTAGTGATACTAATCCATTCATAAAGGATAAAACCGCCAATACCCCATACAAATAAAAAAAAGGAATTCCTCCGATCCATGTTAAATATAAAGCGATGATACCAAAAACAAGAGCCGTCAGAATACGATAAAAAAGATTAGACAAAGCAACATCCAAACACTGAAATAAACAATACACGTACAAAAATTGACAGAAGCACAGCAGCTTGCTATGCAGTACTTTTATATTCACTTTTTTCAAAACTTTTGTAATTTATCATGAATTATTCACTATACCAAGAGAGTGGTTACCAAACAAATAGTCAATGAAAATAGCCTAAAAGGCTGCAGGTTAAAACTCATTTTAAAATATGCTTTCAAACATTACTATCAACCTTAAAAATAAGAAATCGCACTCTTCATTACTAACATGAATTACGAAATGGAGGCTGGACTTTGCTTTGTATAAAAGCACTTTTCTATAATAATACCCGCTATCTGAAAAAAGCTGCTTAAAACAATGGCCGTTTAATCTACAGTACTGCATCTTTCATAGTGAAAAATAATAGTAAAATTAAAACACTCTCCTTTGTATTAGACTTTTCTCAAAACCTGCTATTCAATATTTATAAATCTTTAATAATGAAATATCTTCATTATGCAGCTCAACAACAACTTCTTATTATCTTATTTAATAATTTTCTTCAAAAGAAAACCTCATTCGCAGCGCAGGCAAAGAAATAAAAATACCCGTCACATCAAACCAATTTTATCTTTTAGTATGGAATTGCGACAAAAAAACGTTATCATTCTCCGTCTATAACTCTCAATAGCACGTAGAACTTTCTGACCTCACCTACAAAAAGATGTTACATGCCATAAATAGATATTTTTATAATAGCACAACAGCCTTAAACATGCATAATTTCAGATTCTTTCATAGCTAAAATCTTATCAATATCAGCAATCGTCTCATCTGTGAGTTTCTGAACTTTCTCAGACAAGCCATGTGCTTCATCTTGACCAATCTCACCTTCTTTTTCTAATTTTTTTAAACTATCCATGCCATCTCGGCGAACATGGCGGGTAGCAATACGTGCTTGCTCTGCATATTGATGTGCAATTTTTACAAGTTCTTTACGACGTTCCTCATTTAATTCAGGTAAGGGAATACGTAAATTTACACCATCAGTAATAGGATTTAAACCAAGACCAGAATCACGAATAGCACGCTCTACAGCGCCTACCATTGTTTTATCCCACACAGTAACTGAAAGCATCCGCGGTTCTGGGACAGAAATATTCGCAACCTGATTTATATGTACAACGGAACCATAAGCTTCAACTGTTAGTGGCTCTAATAAACTGGTAGAAGCCCTTCCCGTTCGCAAACCACCTAACTCATGTTTAAAAGCGGAAATAGCGCCATCCATACGACGTTTCAGATCATCCATAATCGATGCAACATTCATATCTCTGTCTCCTTCAATCATACTTTGAAGCTTATCCCTATTCCGATACTATTGTAAACTGTCCTGTTCCATTTAATACCTTAGCTAAACCACCTTTTTCATGAATAGAGTATACAATAATCGGTACATTGTTCTCACGTGCTAAAGTAACCGCCGTTGTATCCATAACAGATAATCCCCATTGTAAAATCTCAACATGCGTCAATTGATTAAAACGCTTAGCCGTAGGATCTATTTTAGGATCTGCGGAATAAATACCATCCACTTGTGTTCCTTTCAAAAGAACATCTGCACCAATTTCTGCAGCACGTAAAGTCGCTGCAGAATCAGTGGTAAAAAATGGATTTCCAGTACCACCAGCAAAGATAACAACCTTTCCTTGATTCATATAACTTATCGCTTTACGTTGTGAAAAACTCTCACAAATTTGCGGCATAGCAATCGCAGACAATACGACTGTTTCAATTCCTAATTTTGTCAGTGATGTTCGCAATGCTAAAGAATTAATAGCAGTTGCAAGCATTCCCATATGATCCCCTGTCACACGATCTCCACCATGCGAAGCAACAGCAACCCCACGGAAAATATTTCCACCACCAATAACAATCGCGACTTCCACGCCCATCGCTCGTACTTCAGAAATATCAGCAGCAATACGATCTGCAACAGAAACATCAATCCCAAAGCTCTGTTCTCCCATAAGAGCTTCACCAGAAACTTTTAAAAGAATACGCTTATATTGTGGCACCAACGTCACTGATAACCTCCCAAAAGCACGTTTATTTTTTACTTTCGACACACTAAGGGCACCACTTTATCAGGTGACGCCCTCTTAATAATTACACCTTTTCATACCAATGATTCTATCACCAATGCTATGATTTCAAATCTCGAATAATAACCTATAAAAGATTATCCTTTTGCAACTGCAGCAACCTCGGCAGCAAAATCAGTCTCTTCTTTTTCCACACCTTCTCCTAGTGCGAAACGAACAAAGCCTGTTATTTTTGCTGGTGCACCAATCGATTTTTCAGCATCCTTTAAAGCTAATTCAACAGTCATATCAGGATTCATCACAAAAGCCTGTGAAAGTAAAACAACTTCTTCAAAAAATTTGCGCATACGCCCTTCCACCATCTTTTCAATAATATTCTCAGGTTTTCCAGATTGACGTGCCTGATCTGAAAAAATCGCTTTTTCACGCTCAATAGCACTAGCATCAACATTTTCTACTGTTAGTGCTAATGGGTTAGTTGCAGCAATATGCATTGCGACCTGCCGACCAAAAGTAGCTGCAGCCTCCTTATTTCCGATGGTTTCAACAGCAACCAAAACGCCAAGTTTGCCAAGACCATCAGCCACACTGTTATGTATATAAGTAGCAACAATACCATTCTCAACAGAAAGCTTGGCAGAACGCCGAAACGTCATATTCTCACCAATAGTACCAATCGCATCTTTAATTGTCGTTTCTACCGTCTTCTCAGAACCAGGATAAAAAGCGGCAGAAACAACGTCAACGCCTCCATGCGTATCCAAAGCAGCTGTTGCCACATTCCGTACAATATCCTGGAATATATCGTTGCGCGCTACAAAATCTGTTTCAGAATTAATTTCAACCAAAACCGCACTTGAATCTTTTGATGCAATTCCGATTAATCCTTCAGCCGCTGTACGGCCAGCTTTCTTATCTGCTTTTGCTACCCCTTTTTTACGAAGCCAATCAACAGCAGCTTCCATATCGCCATTAGTTTCTGCTAGCGCCGCCTTACAGTCCATCATACCAGCGCCTGACAATTCTCGAAGTTTTTTTACTTGTGCAGCAGTAATGCTCATATTTGCCTCTTTATTCTGTAACGATGAAAGCGTGCTAAAAGAAAATTCTGCGCACGCTTACGACCTCTTCTTTAGAAAATAAACACCCTAACAGTGTGTCTTAATAACTATTCGGAAACTGGAGTCGCATTTTCCAAAATAGCTTCTTTCAAAACAGTTTCTACAGGCACATCAGTTTGAGCCCCTAAATCAACGCCCATTGCGCCTTGTTGGCGCGCAATACCATCAAGGGCCGCACGAGCAAACAGATCACAATAAAGAGCAATTGCACGTGACGCATCATCATTCCCTGGAATAGGGTGTGTAACGTTATCAGGATCACAGTTCGTATCAATAATAGCGATAACTGGGATGCCTAAACGTTTCGCTTCTTGAATAGCGATATTCTCTTTATTTGTATCGATAACAAATATAAGATCTGGAACAGACCCCATATCTTTAATACCACCAAGAGCACGATTAAGTTTTTCACGATCACGTTCAAGATTTAAACGCTCTTTTTTGGTAAAACCCTGCGCTTCAGAAGCGAGAATTTTGTCTAATTTACGCAAACGATGTATCGAATTGGAAATTGTTTTCCAGTTCGTGAGCATACCACCAAGCCAACGCGCATTAACATAATATTGTGCTGAACGATTTGCTGCATCAGCGATAATATCGGATGCCTGCCGCTTAGTACCAACAAAGAGAATACGACCACCACGTGCAACTATATCTGAAACAAGTTTAAGTGCTTGGTGTAAAAGAGGAACGGTCTGTGCAAGATCAATAATATGAATATTATTACGCTCACCGTAAATATAGGGAGTCATTTTGGGATTCCAGCGATGAGTTTGGTGACCAAAATGGACACCTGCTTCCAAAAGCTGGTGCATAGTAAAATCTGGTAGTGCCATAATTTATCCTTTCCGGTTTAAACCTCCGCGGAAAAAGTAGAGAAATCTACTACCGGCGGACGTTTGCTAGATTTTTCTTGCAAACACCCAAATTCCGCGTGTGGAATAGTGTCAACATACTAATATTTGATTCTTTTTCAAGTTATTTTCTATAATTCTTTAATCTTTACATTGATTAAGATTCTTCGCAATCTCGAGGAATTCAAGACTGTTCAATTTAGCACGCACTGCAAAAGTTCCATAATCTACACGAAGATCTCGCATAACACCATTCTCATATAAAAGAAAACTTGTATGATAGACTGGCAATCCATCTTTTTTTCTACATCATCAAAATAGGAAATTGTAACTGGCCAAGATTCTTCTTCATCCAATTTTCCCATTTTTTTCGTTTCAACATCAAAGTGTTGTAATGTTTTTTCTCCAATAACTATACTTTCTCTAATAATTTTATCTGCTTTATCTGTTCCATCAAAGACACTAACATTATAAAAATGACGTCCTGCTTTTGCATTGCGTATAATATTTTTTAATTGCATAATTGGAAATTCAGCCATTGCAAGTTTATATTCTTTTTCTTTTGGTTTTGTCAGTTTTACGACAAGCCCATCTTGAATACGCTCAGCTATTCCTTCCGCTCGATGTACAATTTCTTGTCCGGTTTGATCTGTAACATTAAAATGAAATATACGACTATCACCCGTTTCATAACTTATAGTTTGTTGATCAGTTAAACGTACTGGCATATCATCCATATGAATACGACTAATAAAGCGAAAACGTGTGGTATAGCCCTGACATGCTGAACCGGTTAGCTCATAAACCATGCGCCCTGTCATTCCCGAAATTGTCATTTCATGAGAGACACTATCAAGCTGAAAATCATAAATTGCTCGGTGAGGCGCAATAAAAATAGACTCTTCAGCGCTCGCAGCACATGAAAAAACAACATATAAGACTATTATAAATAATGATCTGATCATTC
This sequence comes from Bartonella birtlesii IBS 325, assembly GCF_000273375.1. Taxonomy (NCBI): domain Bacteria; kingdom Pseudomonadati; phylum Pseudomonadota; class Alphaproteobacteria; order Hyphomicrobiales; family Bartonellaceae; genus Bartonella; species Bartonella birtlesii. The sequence continues at coordinate 1,165,151 of NZ_CM001557.1, read as the reverse complement.
CTAACTTCCAATTTTCATCCGCGCTGCATAACACCATACACAAAAGCAAAAAAGACTTGCTTCTCAATTAACCACACATTTCCTTAAATTAAAAAATAGTTTATGCAATGAATATATTCATTAGAAAGCTATGGAGTTTAAATTATGACAAATACAATTGAAATTCATCTTAAAAAACTAGGAATCGTTCTTCCTGAAGCAACACAACCTATTGCCAATTACGTAACTACCTTACAAAGTGGAAACCAACTCTTTGTTTCTGGACAACTCCCTCTTTTAAATGGAAAGCCAATAGCAACTGGCAAAGTCGGCGTAACGGTTAACGCCGAACAAGCAAAAAAAGCAGCTGAAGTCTGTGCACTCAACATTCTTGCACAAATCAAGGCAGCTCTCGGTGATTTAGGAAGAATAAAACGTGTGGTCAAAATTACCGCTTTTGTCGCTGTAGATACTCACTTTACTGATATTCCTCTTATCGCCAATGGAGCTTCTGATCTATTCGTCAATATTCTTGGTGAATCTGGAAAACATGCTCGTTCTGCCATTGGTGTTACCTCTCTTCCTATGAACGTCCCTGTAGAGGTTGAAGCTATCATAGAAATCTAAATCTTTATAAATGGCAATATCACCGACATAAGGCAACAACTCAATGCGAAATCTTTCTTTTTTAACGCTCTAGCGGCTTGCATATTCTTCGATCTAAAATTAAAATTTATAAATCAAATACATAATAAGGGCATATTGATATGAAAGAAACGTATGATGATAATAATGCTTTTGCTAAATTGGTTCGTAATGAGATTCCTTCCGTTCGTGTCTATGAAGATGATGATGTCATTGCATTCATGGATATTATGCCACAAGCACCAGGTCATACACTGGTCATTCCCCGAAAAGGCTCTAGGAACTTATTGGATGCAGATACTGAAACATTGTTCCCAGTTATTAAAGCTGTGCAAAAAATTGCCAACGCTGTCAAAAAGGCCTTTCACGCGGATGGTATAACAATCATGCAATTTAATGAAGCCGCTAGTCAACAAACCGTTTATCATCTACATTTCCATGTTATTCCACGTATGGAAGGAATAGAACTTATCTCCCATAATAATGTTATTACACCTACGGAAATACTTGAAGAAAACGCAAAAAAAATTCGTGCTGCTCTTTAAAGACTTTTTTAAGTTGTTGAGCTTTTTTTCTTCGTACGTTTTTGGATAAAATGCGTTATTTTGTTATTTTTTAAGGACATAGACACATCAGAAGATGAGACTTTCAACTGCAATCTCTCTTTTTCTCCACTTGATTTTTGTGTCGATATGTGGACCATGCCACCATTGCGCAACTTTCCAAATAAAATTTCATCAGCTAATGGTTTTTTAATATGCTTTTGTATAATACGACTCAATGGACGTGCTCCCATCTGGAGATCGTATCCTTTGTGAGCAAGCCAAGCCATTGCGGAAGAACTTAACTCAAAACAAACACCTCGATCAGCTAATTGTGTTTCAAGCTGCAAAATAAATTTTTTCACGATCTGATTGATAACAAACTGAGATAAAGGTGTAAATGGAATGATTGCATCCAACCGATTACGAAACTCCGGCGTAAAGAGTCGGTTAATTGCTTCAATATCATCACCATCACGATATACTTTGCCAAATCCGATAGCTGCTTTTGCCATCTCTGAAGCGCCCGCATTTGTTGTCATAATTAAGATAATATTGCTAAAATCAATTTTTTTACCATTATGATCTGTTAATTTCCCATAATCCATTACCTGTAATAAAATATTAAACAATTCTGGATGCGCTTTTTCAATTTCATCCAGTAAGAGAACGGCGTGAGGATTCTGATCAACTGCATCTGTCAGAAGACCTCCTTGATCAAATCCTATGTAACCTGGAGGAGCACCAATTAAGCGCGCCACTGTGTGCCGTTCCATATATTCTGACATATCAAAACGTAACAACTCAATACTTAAAGAAGATGCAAGTTGTTTTGCAACTTCAGTTTTTCCTACCCCTGTTGGCCCTGAAAATAAATAACTGCCTATTGGTTTGTTTGGTTCTCGTAATCCTGCCCGGGCCAATTTAATGCATGATACCAATGCGGAAATTGCCTGATCTTGTCCATAAACAGCTTGCTTAATTTCTTTTTCCAATTTGCTAAGCATCTTCTGATCATCACCAGAAACTGTTTTTTGTGGAATCCTTGCCATCGTAGCAACAGTTGCTTCAATTTCTTTAATGCCTATAGTCTTTTTTTGTTGTTTTTTTGGCAAAAGCTTTTGTGCTGCCCCACTTTCATCTACAACATCAATTGCTTTATCAGGCAATCGGCGATCAATCATATAACGTGAAGATAGCTCCACGGATGCCTTCATCGCTTGATCTGTATATTTGATCTGATGAAAATCTTCAAAATAAGGCTTCAATCCTTGCAAAATTTTAATTGCATCAGCGATAGAAGGTTCATGAACATCAATTTTCTGAAAACGGCGCTCTAAAGCTCGGTCTTGTTCAAAAATTTTGCGATATTCTTTGTAAGTCGTTGAACCAATACACCGAAGAGTTCCAGAAGATAATGCGGGTTTTAAAAGATTCGCCGCATCCATATTCCCTCCCAGTGTAGCCCCTGCTCCAATTAAGGTATGAATTTCATCAATAAATAAAATAGCATCTGGATATTGCTCAAGTTCTTTAATAATTTGCTTTAGGCGTTCTTCAAAATCGCCACGATAGCGTGTACCAGCAACAAGCCCTCCCATATCAAGAGAAAATATCGTTGCCTTTGATAAAACTTCAGGAACTTTTTCATCAACAATGCTTTTTGCTAACCCCTCAATTATAGCAGTTTTTCCAACCCCAGGATCACCAACCAAAAGTGGATTGTTTTTTGATCTTCGACATAAAATCTGAATCATGCGTGACATTTCTACTTCACGACCGATTAATAAATCAATTTTTCCATTACGTGCTTTACAATTAAGATCAACACAATAGTTTACCAGTGCATTCGTTATCTTTTCATCATTGTCTGAAATCTGCTGATCTAATTGCTCTTCAAGCCCCTCAAGCAACATAGATAATCCCTCATCCCGCGTAACACCATGTGAAATAAAATGCACAGCATCATAGCGTGTCATCCCCATCTCTTGAAGAAAATATGCCGCATGACTTTCACGTTCAGAAAAAATGGCAACGAGAACATTTGCTCCTGATACTTCATCCTTTCCAGCTGATTGCGCATGAATCACTGCACGTTGGATAACACGCTGAAAAAACGTTGTTGGTTTTGTATCCTCATTCGCTCTAATCTGCATATCCAATTCTGAATGGATATAGTTTGTTAAGCGTTCTCGCAATTCTTCCACATCTACCTGACAAGCCTGAATAACCGAATTTGCATCGGTATCATCAAGCAGGGCAAGCAGAAGATGTTCTAATGTCGCATATTCATGCCGAGCTTGCACAGCAATTGTTAATGCGCGGTGTAAAACCTCTTCAAGACTGGGTGTAAAAGATGGCATAATCCCTCACTTCCGTTCCATTATACATTGTAATGGATGTTCATTTTGATGTGCGCACTCCCTAACTTGCATTATTTTCATTTCAGCAACTTCATAACTATAAATTCCACATTCTCCTACCCCATTGTGGTGAACGTTTAGCATAATACGCATTGCTTTTTCGAAATTTTTATTAAAAAAGTTTTTCAAAATAAAAATAACAAAATCCATAGGAGTATAATCATCATTAAGTAAAAAAACGCGATATAATTTAGGCTTTCGGAATTTTACTTTCATCTTTGGCATTAAAACAGCATCATACCTACATTCATCCCAATTTTCGCCTTTTTCATTCTGCATAATGGAAATTAAAGGTTTTTTTACCGGTCTTTGTACCATTATTATTTCCTATGGAACGTGTTTTTTTGAATTTTAAATTCTTTCATAACTATTGCAATAGCTGTTCGTGTAAAGAGAAAATTTTCTTTTGCGATTATGAGATTTAAGATAAATACGGAAACTCATAAAATAATTTCTGTAAACAAATTAGTAATATCATTTGACTAAATTGTATCAATAAGCTGTGAAAAGAGTTTTACAGAATTTTCAAAGTAAATGGAGAAATAGGATATCGCAAGTGTATATTAACTACCAAAAAGTTGCGTGGTGCTATAAAAAAATAGCAATTGCTTTTGTTGTTTTAGCTTTTTCTTACTCTTGGGCATTAGCGACTCCTCAAGAAGCTTATCCTGATAAATATGCTGCTATTGTTATAGATGCAAATACAGGTAAAACTTTATTTCAAGCTAATTCGACGCTAAAGCGTTATCCTGCTTCTCTAACAAAAATAATGACATTGTTTATGCTTTTTGAAGCTATGCATATGCGTCGTGTGACACTCAATACACCAATTCCCATCTCACTTTACGCAGCAACGCGCCCACCAACGAAAATCGGCTTTAAAGCAGGACAAACAATTTCTGTAGAAGAAGCAGCAAAAGCTCTTATTACAAAATCAGCAAATGATGTTGCCGCTGCTATTGCAGAATATCTTGGTGGCAGTGAAAAAAAATTTGCTCGGATGATGACAGCAAAAGCCAAAAAACTTGGTATGACTCATACGAATTTTACAAATGCTTCAGGACTCCCAGATGTGCGCAATTATTCCACAGCGCGAGATATGGCAACCCTATCACTAGCTCTACGCAAACATTTTCCACAACAGTATAAATTATTCAAAACAAAAAGTTTTACTTTCCGTGGACATACAATTAACAGCCACAACAGACTCGTTAAAACAATGAAAGGTGTTGATGGAATTAAGACAGGTTATACACAAATGTCCGGTTCTAATTTAGCATCTTCGATGCGCCTTGAAGGGCGTTCTATAGTTGCTGTCGTTATGGGTGGTAAATCCTCTATCGCACGTGACAGACACATGGCTAACTTGTTAAACGAATATCTACCCAAAGCCAGCAAGATGAAAAATAATGGACGCTTAATAGCTTCTGTAAACTACAACTTACCCACTGGAAAAAATGTTCCTATCCCTTCCATTAAAGCTGAACCAAACAATCTTGAAAATGAAATGTCTACTCTGTTAACAGCATTTGCAGAACAACCTCAAAATCCCAATATAGCAATAGCTGCAGTAAACCAAGCAATTATACCAATTCCTAACCCTCAGAAAACCCTATCCGTTGAGACTAAAATTGTAACAGCCTCTCTATCGACAAACGCTGAATGGGCCATCCAAATTGGTTCGCTTCCTAGTAAAGAACAAGCACAAACTCTGATTTCAAAAGCAAAAAATATTGCTTATTCTTCTCTAAAAAATGTATCTTCACATATGCAACGGTTTGAAAAAAGTGGACGCCTTTATTATCGTGCACGATTTGTAGGATTTCAATCAAAAAAAGCTGCTTTTAATGCTTGTTCTACATTAAAGAAAGCAAATTTTAACTGCTATACTGTAACTTATTAGAAGTTTTTAGATCACGCGTTAAGGATAGTGCCATGATACACAATGCCCTTTCTTCATCCCATAAAAAAGAAAAGTTATTGAAGCAATCGTCTTTCCTCTCATTACGCTCTTTTCATGATGCTATAACAAAACTTGCCGGTTTAAAGTATACTCCAGCTGCGTTAGACACGCAGACTCTTGTCAATCTTCTCATTTGTCAAACAATGCGCAACCGCCGCCTTATGATGCGTCCTGTACGTATTCATTTACGTGTTGCAAGTCAAACCGGTAATGTGCCTATTAAAATTCATCTAGGTGCGACAAATATTTAAGTCTATAAGTAATTTTCACAAGAATTATTTGATTAATAAAACTATTCATGCATTACTTACAGTTTTTAAAAATATTTTAGAAGGCGTACTTCTTTTCTCAAATTGAGGAAAATCGTACTTGTTAGTTTTTCTTGAATTTTTCTTAGCTTTTAAAAAAAATCATCTGAAAATAAACGGAAAATAACAAACATTGATTTATTCTTAAATCTGATTATCCCCGGTGTTTCTTTCATGAAAAAATTTTTTTATTGGACGCCAATTTTATTACATTGATTGGATATGTTGTAAAAACCTTATGGAAAGGTGCCCTTCAATAATGCCAAAAGCCACCAAATCAAAGTAAATATTATACAAAAATTTTTAACTCTTTCTAAAACGTATATTCTTTTCAAAGACATAAAAGAGCTTTAGAATATAACCCTCTGCATACTTCTCTCCATTTTTATTGCTACCTATGAATCATAAAAGCCATCGGCAAATATGAAAATAAAAAAACAAAATGATGGCGCATCACCTGCATTTTTATGCGATAAAATATACATAAAAATTTAGCGGAGTAAACATCTGCCGAGCTCTTTAACAGGATATCGCATTGACTGCAAGACCAGCTTTACTCGTTTCTTTGTAGCGTTCACTCATATCATGTCCAGTCTGTCGCATTGTTTCTATACAAGCATCAAGAGAAACAAAATGTTCTCCATTCCCATGTAAGGCGAGAGAAGATGCTGTTACTGCCTTAACAGCACCCATTGCATTGCGCTCAATACAAGGCACCTGTACAAGACCCGCAACTGGATCACAGGTCATTCCTAAATGATGCTCAAGCGCAATCTCTGCCGCATTTTCAATTTGATCTGGTGTCCCACCTAATGCAGATGTCAATCCTGCTGCTGCCATTGAAGATGCCGTTCCAACTTCACCTTGACAACCCACTTCTGCTCCAGAAATAGAAGCATTATGTTTGATAACACCACCAATAGCTGCTGCCGTTAACAAAAAATTATGTATTCCTTCTCGATCTGAATCGTCATAAAATTGAAGATAATAACGTAAAACTGCTGGTATAACACCAGCTGCCCCATTTGTCGGTGCTGTCACAACACGACCACCGGCAGCATTTTCCTCATTTACGGCTATGGCATACACTGAAAGCCAATCATTTGCTAAAAGAGGAACGTTGCGGTTTTTCTTTTGATTTTCTAAAAGTGTTTCGTGCAACTTTTTAGCACGTCTTGGAACGTGTAATCCGCCTGGCAATTCACCTTCTTGTGCAAGACCTCTATCAATGCAATTTGTCATAGCTGAAAAAATTCCATCAAGCCCCGCATTAAGCACTGAACGCTCCATCTTCATCTCTTCATTTAAGCGCTTCATTTCAGCAATTGAGTGTCCTGATTTTTTTGCCATTGTTAACATTTCACGCGCAGAATTAAAGGGATATGGCACTTCAGAAATTTCTGATTGTATATTGTCCTTCATATGACTCAATTCATCTTCAGTCACAACAAAACCACCGCCAATAGAATAATAAATCTGCCGTAAAAGAACATTTCCATTAGTATCAAGCCCTTCAAAAGCAAGTCCATTAGTATGTCCAGGGAGAACTTTTTTTCGTTCAAAAATAAGATCATTTTGTAAATTAAACTGATAGGCAGGATGACCTTCCGGGTGCACTTTTTTTTCACGTTCAACCTTTTTTAACAAGAATTCCATAGAATCAGGATTAACAGTTGAAGCTTTTTCTCCCAAAAGCCCTAATATAATAGCTCTATCTGTAGCATGACCAATTCCTGTAAAAGCCAAAGAACCATAAAGATAGACCCGTATACGAGAAACTTTAGCATCAAATGGTTGAGAAAAATTTCGTGCAAGCATCTCTTGCAAAAACATATTCGCTGCTATCATCGGCCCCATCGTATGAGAACTAGAAGGACCAATCCCAATTTTAAAAAGCTCAAAAACAGATAAAAACACACATCACCTCAAAACTATACAGCTTTTAAGTATATGCTTTTTCATCACGCCTGTCCCATTTAAAATTAAATTGCAAGATAAGCTAAAAAAATAACTGTAATAAATATAAATATAGCCCGTCTTGCTACTACCCAACACTTATTTTCTACAGTGCTTTCCATAGCCAACCTTCAAAAATGGAAAACGATCTAAAAATGATCACCCTTTTAATTTTGTAAACTTAGTAAAATAAGTATTAGCATGCAATATTAAAATTCAATAGGAGCAAAAGATTCCCACCAAAATATTTTTTATGGACATGTTTCAATAAAACGCACAAAGTTCTCTATTGGTTCGCGTTCAGTCTCAAAATTATTCTCTGGAGCACTTTTATCACGATAACCAAGCGCCATGCCACAGATAATATTACGATCAACAGGTAAAGATAACAGTGTACGAATTTGTTTATGATAATCGGCAAAAGCTGCTTGGGGACATGTATCTAATCCAAACCCACGTGCTGCTAACATAATTGTCTGCATAAACATACCTAAATCAAGCCAACTCCCCCTTTCCATATCATGATCCATTGTAAATAAAAGTCCTACAGATGCGCCAAAAAATGAAAAATTCCGCGCTTTTTGGTGAAGCATTTTTTTTGATCATCTTTTTTAATTCCAAGACTTTCATAAAGATCTAAACCAATTTTTTTGCGCCTTGAAAGATAAGGCTCACGCCATTTACGTGGATAATAATGATATTCACGCTCTCCTTTTATGCCTGAAAGTGCAAGACATGACAGCTCTTGTCCTAACTTCTGCAATGCATCTCCCGTAAGAACAATAACTTGCCATGGCTGAAGATTTGTCCCAGATGGAGCACGTGCTGCAAATTTTAAAATTTTTCTAATTGTTTCTTGTGAAACTGGTTGGCTAGTAAAAGCGCGAATTGATTTACGCGATAGAATGGATTGGAAGATATCAAGAGGAGAATTATCTATCATTGCTTTTACTTTCTTTAGGCTATCATTTTTTTTATTGCATAAAACCCATTACTTTAAAATATTTTAAGCGTAAGGGATCTTCAAATAAAAAGGAATAGGATTTTTTTAATACACCTTTTATAAGTACAAGTAAGGAAATCACAGGATTCTACCGAAAAATGTATAATAACCATCGGCTCCTTTTTTTAAGGTACTATATTTTTAGTGCACTGTTTTCTATGAAATTAAAAATATTTGCACCAGTATATTTTATTCAATTTTTTTCTAAGCTTTAATATTCTTTTTCAAAGAGATGTGGACTTTCAATAATAAGCTTTTCTCGTGCTTTTTGTAACTGCTTAATAACTTCGTCAATTTTTGATGGAGAATGGAAACATTCTTGGTTCTTTAATAAATACTTTTTCTCCTCTCCTTCATAAAAACATTGAAGCTGAGATTGTAATATTCTAATCTCTTGGAAGAAAAGACGTCCCGTTTCCTTGAATGCACTGTTAAGTGAAAAAAGTTGATCAGAAATTGACAATAAAATCTGTTTTAAAAAACGCTCATTTTCTTGGCGTTTATGATACTCTAAAATAAGAGCATGGCTTATCTCATCCAGCTGTTTTTTTGTAGAATCAATTTGACGCAATAAATTTGCTTTTTCCCCCATATGACCTTCTTTCACCTTCAAAAGCATAGTATAAATATTTAATAATTTAACTGCGGAATGAGATAAATAATCAACTAATGTAGGCGTATCGGCATAGCGCTTTCGTGCAACCATTATAAACTTACCTAATGATTGGTTTTTACATTCATCCCGCTATTCATTTTTTATTCTACAAAGCTATTCTAAAGAAAGTGCTAAAGACATTGAGCATTTCTCCATTCTTTTCACAGTTAATGCGGAGCAAATGGAGATAACAAGCGTATTGGTGTATAAAGAATAATATGTGTTGTTTTCTCCAACACAGTACTACTATCAGCAAGGAGCGCCTGACTGGGTGATAATTCTGTACCCTGCATAATTGTAGAAGCCAAAGAACCTTCTCGAGAAAGCGCCATTAATGTTGGTGAAGATGCAAAAACATTGTGTGCTCCACCATCAACATTGGAAAAATCAAGGACAGCTATTCCATTTTTACGTAACATTTCAATATCTGCGCCATCCCCCACACGATGATGGCCACCTGTAAGACGTCCTGAAATAGCAAGAGCTTTATCAGCTCGAGATACCAAAATAGCGGTTGGTTGAGGCAATTTTTTAATATCTTTAAGTTGGCGTTCAAACACATCAACATCAATATCAGGTGCTGCCATTAAAAAACTTGTAATACGGTGAATAGGCTTATACTTTCCCTGTAATGCTAACGTTCTAAATGCCTCCATGATGACAAAATTACCCATAGAATGCGCAATAACAGAGATTTGATCAGCATTGGTTTCACTAATGAGGGTTAAAAGTTCTATTAATCCGTCGCGTGCAAAGTTAGCGCTATCACGGTCATAAATATAAAGAGGAACGGACCCAGCAGAGGGCCATGAGTAATGTACAGTGACAACATTTAGAGAATAATCATGTGTAAACTGAGCTGTCCGAAATGTGCCATCTGCAAAATTGTTATTATAACCATGAATAAAAAGAAAAATTTCTCTTTTACCCTTTGGTTTTTTTGCTAAAGCAGCATTTAATTGTTGCTTAAACTGTTCTTTGTTATCGTATTTTTGTAAGGCTACTGCTGCAAAATATTTATCGTGAGTAGGTTTATAAGCATTTATTTCAACAAAACCCTTCACATGTTGTTGAGGAATTCCTACATCAACACGGTTATAATGTACTCTATTTGATCGCTCTGCACCATAAGGTTGGGAATAGCTCTTTTGCATCATACGACTTGTTGCAACATATACCGGAATAATAGCTTTTGGAAGAATTGGTTTTTTTTCAACTTCTCTTTGTACTGCAATCATAGATGGTGTCGCATGTATCCCATGCCAAAGTACAGCACGCGATTTGCTACATGCCGTTAATAAAGATATGCAAATAAAAAATGCTAAATACTTTGAAAACACTGTGCCTCTCACTAACACCATTTCGCCCTCTTAAAAAGATTTAAATTTAAATCTACCAAAAAAGAACAAAGCTTCCATTAATCTGATATAAAACCGTTACGCGAAATATACTAACAGATTATATACAAAGAAAAACTTCACTACAATGCAATGCAATAAAATAGTGTTCTTCAACATAAAAAAACTTACCCCGCCATAAAGAGAACTTAACTGGTGCGGTCGAGAAGACTCGAACTTCCACGGGTTGCCCCACAGCGACCTCAACGCTGCGCGTCTACCAATTCCGCCACGACCGCACGTGGTGAGGTAAAACATATCGGTTTTTTTGGCTTTAACAAATCGCAAAGCAAGGTACAAGCCTATTTTCACTTTCTCACGATTTATTTTACCTGAATAATTTAGCTCGACTTAAAATTATAAAAATACAGATTTTACTATGCCCTTTGAATCATCTTAATAAAATTATCTTGCACAGCTCGATCTTCTTCATAACAACCACGAAAACATGTTGTAATTGTTGTCGCCCCCTGCTTTTGGATTCCTCTCATTGCCATGCACATATGCTCAGCCTCAATCAATACAGCAACACCACAAGGTTGCAAATGCACAGCTAACGCATCAGCTATTTGCGCTGTCATAGCCTCTTGAGTCTGTAAACGACGAGAAAAAATATCTACAACACGCGCAATTTTTGAAAGACCAACAACCTTTGTATCAGGAAGATATCCGATATAAGCTTTCCCAACTATTGGAATCATATGGTGCTCACAATGAGAATAAAATGGAATATCTTTTAGGATTATCGCTTCATTATATCCCGAAACTTCTTTAAAAACCGTACCCAAAATTTTTTCAACGGATTTCTCATAACCAAGAAAAAGCTCACGGTATGCTCTAACCACACGTTCTGGAGTATCTAAAAGCCCTTCTCGATTTGGATTTTCTCCCACCCATAAAAGCAATGTACGAACCGCTTCTTTTACTTCTTCAAAGCTTGGGCGCTCTTCTCTTGGTAAGAATGAATCTCTCTTACTCCCTTTAACAACATTATGCATTTAAAAACTCCAAGCTTACCCTCTATAAAGAGTTTGCCATATATCTATATCATTTTGTATAATCTTTATATAAGCAAATGAAAAGTTTAAACAATCACGATTCTTAAAATTTCAGGCGATAGTGCATGATTGACAATATTTATAGTGACAAAATACTTGAATATGCTGCACACATAAGCAGAATTGGGCGTCTTAATAATCCAAACGCAACGTCAAAAAAATCTGCACGCCTTTGTGGTTCAACAATCACTGTAGATCTAAAAATAGAAAATAATATCGTGACAGATTTTGCCCATGAAGTGCATGCGTGCGTGCTAGGACAAGCTTCTGCTTCACTTTTAGCATCCCATATCGTAGGACAAACAACACAAAATCTGGTACTGTTGCATGAAGTTATCTATCATATGCTAACAAAAAATGGTCCACCTCCTCAAGCTCCCTTTGAAGCCTTTTCTTGCTTACAACCTATTAAAGACTACAAAGAACGTCATGCATCAACGATGCTTCCCTTTGATGCAACTGTAGATTGTATTAAACAAATTAAAAGAAAATAAATGCTCAGATCACAGTCTCAACAAAAAAAGAAACAAAGGCGAAATTATATGGGCCCTTGGCGGAAAACACCAGGGCGATTGCTTGGAATTTTCTTGATACGTTTTTATCAAATAACATTTTCCAGTTTCATAGGCAATCAGTGCCGCCATGCACCAACTTGTTCAGAATATACTTATGAAGCGATCGCGCGCCATGGACTATGGGTTGGTTTTTGGATGGGGCTTTTTCGTCTTATACGTTGTGGCCCATTTGGAACATATGGATTTGATCCAGTTCCTACCTCTCTTGAAAATTCTTATTGTTTTTATAAACCTTGGCGTTACTGGAAAATTTATAAAAAAAATCATAAATAATCCTTTCCTTTTTTCATACCTCTTGATAAGAAAATCAATTATAGGCTTTAATAATTACTAATTTTTTACAAAACCATCCGCAATCGTTAGCGGAATTGGCTTAAAGGGGTATTTTATGTCCTGTTCTGTTTCTCTTTCTTTTCCTGATGGTTCAAAACGTGATTATCCAGCCCAAATGACCGGTTTGGAATTGGCAGAATCCATTTCTAAATCACTGGCAAAAAAAGCAGTCGCCTATAATCTTAATGGAATCACCCGAGATCTATCAGATTCATTAGAACAATCTGGTCAAATAGAAATTATTACCCGAGAAGATCCACGTGCTCTTGAACTTATACGCCATGATTGTGCACATGTTCTAGCTGAAGCAGTGCAAGAGCTTTTTCCTGAAACGCAAGTAACAATCGGCCCTGTTATCGAAAATGGCTTTTATTATGACTTTGCACGTCAACAACCTTTTACCTTGGATGATCTCTCCGTTATTGAAAAGAAAATGCATGAAATTATCCAACGCAATAAAGCTTTCAAAAAAGAGATTTGGTCTCGTGAAAAAGCTCGAGAGGTTTTTTCTGAAAAAGGAGAACTCTATAAGGTTGAGCTTATAGATAGCGTCCCTGAAAATCAAGATTTAAAAATCTATTATCAAGGTGATTGGTTTGACCTTTGCCGCGGACCTCACATGCAATCTACTGGCCAGATTGGCAATGCCTTCAAATTGATGAAAGTTGCAGGAGCTTATTGGCGTGGTGATGCCAATAAGCCAATGCTCACGAGAATTTATGGCACAGCATTTGCGAATGAAAATGACTTAAAAGCTTATCTACACATGTTAGAAGAAGCTGAAAAACGCGATCATCGCCGTTTAGGAAGGGAAATGGACTTATTTCATTTCCAAGAAGAAGGACCAGGCATGATTTTTTGGCATAAAAAAGGTTGGAAAATGTTCCAAAATTTGATCAATTATATGCGTAGACGACTTGATGACCATCAATATGCTGAAGTTAATGCACCACAAGTTCTCGATAGATCACTTTGGGAAATATCTGGCCATTGGGAGTGGTATAAGGAGAATATGTTCAAAGCAATTCCAGCAGCTGATGATTGGGATGATGAAAATGTTTACGCTCTTAAACCAATGAATTGCCCTGGTCATGTACAGATTTTTAAACATGGTTTAAAATCTTACCGCGATTTGCCTATAAGGCTTGCTGAATTCGGTCTTGTCCATCGTTATGAGCCTTCAGGCTCTCTTCATGGTCTGATGCGTGTACGTGGCTTTACACAAGATGATGCACATATTTTTTGTACAGATGAGCAGTTAGCCGATGAATGCCTCAGCATTAATGATTTGATTTTATCTACTTATGCTGATTTTGGATTTAAAGAAATTAGTCTTAAACTTTCAACACGCCCAAAAAAACGAGTTGGATCTGATGCGTCATGGGACCATGCAGAAAATATTATGAAGTCCGTCCTTACAACTATTGAAACAAAATTCTCAGGACAGATAAAAACAGATATCCTTCTAGGTGAAGGAGCGTTTTATGGTCCGAAATTTGAATATACATTAAAGGATGCTATCGGTCGTGAATGGCAATGTGGAACAACACAAATAGACTTTAATCTTCCTGAGCGTTTTGGAGCATTTTATATTGATAAAGATTCAGAAAAACGTCAACCTGTCATGATACATCGTGCCATTTTTGGCTCAATGGAGCGGTTTCTCGGTATATTAATCGAAAATTTTGCTGGGCATATGCCTCTTTGGCTCGCACCTGAACAAGTCATTGTGGCAACGATTACATCAGAAGCAAATGAATATGCAAAAAAAATAACAGCAAAACTTAAAGCTGTTGGGCTTTCCGCCACATCAGATCTTCGTAATGAAAAAATTAACTATAAAATACGCGAACACTCTTTACAAAAAATTCCTGTGATTTTGGTGTGCGGCAAACGTGAAATCGAAACAAACAGCGTAAGCGTACGCCGCTTAGGAAGTATGGATCAAGTATTTTTATCTACAGAGGAAGTAATTAGGCAACTCACAGATGAAGCAGTCCCTCCAGATTTACGCCGTTAATGAGTGCCTAAAAAAACTAAAAAGAACTATCAAGCGGAAAGAACCCTTGGCTATCGTGCTCTATCAAGCACACGCTTGCATTCAATCAATTCAAATAGAGTCTCCTGTAGCAATGCTTTATCAGTTTTATCTTTGTAAATGTTAACAGAACCAATAGATGTCTCACCTTCATTCCTCATGAAACTCAAAAGCCCAAAAGAAGATTTTTTAGACTTATTGTTACTTGTTTCAGAAGTATCACCCACATATTTTTTTTCTACAACAATATTCATAGCATCCAGATCGCCATTTCCAAATGCAGTGACAAAAGCAATTCCATTTTCTTTCAAAAGGCGTTGCACACCTTTTATGGTATATCCCTGATCATACAATAACTTCTTAATACTATTGAGCAAATCAATATCGGCGGGGCGATAATAGCGCCTTCCCCCACCACGTTTCATCGGTTTAATCTGCCTAAAACGCGTTTCCCAAAATCTTAATACATGTTGTGGAAGCTCCAACAATTCAGCTACTTCGCTAATTGTGCGAAAAGCATCGGAGCTCTTATCCATTTTATCATACCTTATCAAAATACTACAAATGATTTCACAAAGACTTATCAAGCTCTAATTTCTCAACAAGATTGGTCAAAAATAGGACCACACTTGATAATCTTTAAACCAAAAAGCTTTTTTCTTAAAAAAACGCATAATTTTATCCTATACAATTTTTTTTAATAAATACCAAACATTATAACAGCGTCTATTTATGCAATATCGCCTTTTCGCCTTGCACGATGCGAATCAAGAATTCTCTGTTTAAGTATATTTGCAGCCTTAAATGTCACAACACGTCGCGGTGGGATAGGCGCTTCAATACCGGTTTTTGGATTACGCCCAACCCGTTCATTTTTATTACGGACTTGAAAAGTTGCAAAAGAAGATAATTTAACAGCCTCACCTCTTATCAGTGAATTGCAAATTTCATCCAAAACCAATTCAACCAAAGCTGCTGATTCAGTATGTGACAAGCCAACCCTTCTACAAACTACGCTCGCTAAATCTGCACGCGTTACTGTTTTACTTGTCATTATAACCACCTATTCAAATATTAAAAATTATCAAGTGACTTATACGTTTTATTCAAATATGGTCAAGTGACTATACTACCAACGAATAAGAATTGCTCCCCATGTAAATCCGCCGCCCATAGCTTCTAACATGATGAGATCTCCTTTTTTAATTCTTCCATCACCAATAGCCGTAGTTAAAGCCAATGGCACCGACGCAGCAGAGGTATTACCATGCTGATCAACAGTAATCACAACTTTATCTATGGCAATTCCTAATTTTCTAGCTGATGCTTCAATAATACGCCTATTGGCCTGATGCGGTACAAACCAATCTAATTGTGAAGAAACCATGCCAGCAGCTGTAAAACAGTCATCAACCACATCCGTTATCATACCAACTGCATATTTAAAAACTTCTCGTCCTTCCATACGCAAATAACCCGTTGTTTGCGTTGTTGAGGGACCACCATCCACATAGAGCTTATCCATATACGCACCATCAGAGCGTAGTTTCGTAGACAATATACCACGATCAAAAGTTTTCCCCTCTTCACTGTTTTGTGCCTCCAAAATAGCTGCACCTGCACCATCACCAAATAAAACACATGTCGTGCGATCTTGCCAATCCAAAATTCGAGAAAATGTATCAGATCCGATCACTAAAACTCTCTTGGCTGCTCCGCAGCGTAAATAAGCATCTGCTGTCGTTAAAGCGAAAATAAAACCAGTGCAAACAGCTTGAACATCAAAAGCAAATCCATGGTGCATTCCCAAAGCATGCTGAATTTCAACCGCAGAAGCAGGAAAAGTACGATTTGGAGTAGACGTTGCTAAAATAATACAATCAATGTCTTTTATTTTTAAACCAGCATTTGTAAGGGCTGCTTGTGCAGCTTTAACTCCTAAAGAAACAGTTGTTTCATTTTCACTAGCAATATAACGTTGGCGTATTCCTGTACGCTGAACAATCCATGAATCTGATGTTTCAACAAATTTTGCAATCTCATCATTCGATAAGCTTTTTTCTGGCAAGGCACTTCCTACCCCACACATAACGGATCGAATCATTCTCCCCAAACCTTTTCTTTATATTTTCTATTTGCATTACAAAAGCTTATCATGATTTCTCCCCTTCACTATTGCTTCATTATCTTGATCAAAAAGCGTTTCTTTATTCTCATGAAAATGCCGTAAATCAGCTGTTATTTTTTTTAACAATTCATTATGAACCATCTCGTAACCAACACGAATAGCAGAAGCAAAACCGTTAGCATTAGCACTACCATGACTTTTGATGACAACACCATTTAAACCTAAAAGCACACCACCATTAACTCTATCGGGATCCATCTTGTGTTTCAGTGTACGAAAAGCACTCCGCGATAAAAAATAGCCAAGAGATGTTAAAAGAGAACTTCGCAGTGCGGAATTTAAGATTTCCGCTATTTGCCGTGCAGTTCCCTCCGCAGTTTTTAAAGCAATATTACCAGCAAATCCTTCTGTTACAACAACATCCACTGTTCCCTTTCCAATGTCATTTCCTTCAACAAATCCCTTATATTCTAATCCTTCTAATTGCACTTCACGCAATATCATTCCCGCCTTTTTAATCTCATAAAGGCCTTTAACCTCTTCAACACCTACATTTAAGAGCCCAACAGTTGGTTTTTCAGTATGATATAAAGCGCGAAACATACCCGCCCCCATAACGGCCAAATCAACCAACTGGCTAGCAGATGCCCCAATCGTCGCTCCAATATCCAAAACGATACTCTCGCTGCGAAGTGTTGGCCAAATACCAGCGATTCCAGGACGCTCAGCTTCCGCCATCATTTTTAGACAAAAATAAGACATTGCCATGAGAGCACCAGTATTGCCCGCAGAAATACAAGCATCAGCTTCACCATTTTTTACTGCTTCAATTGCATACCACATCGATGATTTACCACGTCCATTACGAAGTGCTTGGCTTGGCTTCTCATCCATACGCGTATAACTTTCTGTAGGATAAAAGTGCGACACAGAAACCAAACAAGGGTATCTTTTTAAAACCGGGGCAACAACTTCTTTTATGCCATAAAATAAAAAATAAATATTTGGCAAATGTTTTTGTACAATTGCTGCTCCTGCAATAGTGGCTTCCGGACCATAATCACCGCCCATGACATCTACAGAAATCCTAATCACGTCGCATATCCCACATTTTTTCATTTACGCATTTTATTTTCATTTATGCATCTGAATGCCTATGGCAATTTTTTGTTATTAGAACAACAAAAAAAGTGCATCATGCGAAAATAACTTCGCAGAAAATAACTTTTTTATAATAATATATAATAGATATTTTTTTTACATTTTTACAATCACTTCCAACTTTTCAAAACAGAAAAGGGTGATAATTTTTGTCCAATTTTTTCTCCATCTTCTATGATGAGCATCTCACTTCCCTCTTTGCGTGGGTAATGATTAATGGATAACTCAAAAAACTCTTCCATGATTGCACCAATATCAATTTTATCACCATAAAACACTTCTGGCGTATCTAGCCCCTCCGCATCTAAAAACAATTCCCTCGTATCCTCCAATATTTTTGGTTTCAACAAATCTGAACCCTCAGGGACAAAAACAACTTCAATATTTTCACGGAGAACGTTTTCTAATGGCTCTAATGTGATAACACATAACTGTATTATACGTGCCTGCAATAGACCTTTTATACGTACCCCACGCTTTTTCCACGGGAAAATATGGAATTTTCCCTCACAGGATTTTACTTCAACCAAAGCATGATTTTTAGCTAAATTTACACATTCTTGCTTATTTGTGCAAATATGAACTCTTATACCTTTCGCTGGCAAGGAGCGTACTGAGATTGGATAAGTTAAAGCAAATGCCATTTGAGAAATATTTTGAACATTCATTAGCAACTCCCGAATAGAAAAGGATGTACTGCGCTTTTATTTAGCCAAAATACATTTCATTCATTTTTTCTTTTCTAAAGAAATTCTGTATGGCATAATTTACTTTATAACAGGGAAACTCAATGTAAGCTATGATAGATTAAGCTAAAATGAGAAAAAACTTGAGATTGCCTTCTTGTAATATAAGTATAAAAGGGAGATACCATTGTTTCAAATGCCTTACAGAGTAGACATAATCAAACGTAAACTATTGATTGGTCTGTCAATAGCAAGCATGGTAGCAGCTGCGGGTTGTAGTATTCTTGATTCTTCAGGCACAAGCCAAATATATCAAGAAGGTTATATTCTTGATAAAAATGCTCTTGGTTCTATTTCCATTGGATCAAGCCAAGAGCAGGTTCTGCTTGCATTAGGAACCCCTTCGTTAAAAACAAAATATGATAATGAAATCTTTTATTATATCTCACAAACACGCTATCGTGGGATGCAGTTTATGAAAACAAGAATTATTGACCGTAAAGTTTTAGCCATTTATTTTAATAAAAACGATCAGGTTACTAAAGTAGCCAACTATGGTTTGCGAGATGGTCAAGTCTTTGATTTTATTGCGCAAACAACACCAACCGCAACAAAAGAACAACCTTTTTTGCTTCAAATTATAAAAGGCCCAGCGAATTTGCCAATTCATAACTAAACTTATATACTATCTGCTTACAGTCCTGATGCTTTCAGGATTGTAGCGTGTGTTTTTCAAGTGCGTATTTTTTTAGCCATATTATCCAAAACCGCATTGACAAGCTTTGGTTCGTCGCCTTCAAAAAATGCCTTTGCTATATCTACATATTCATTCATAATAACAGCAACGGGAACATCTTGACGATTGATTAACTCCCATAAGCCTGCACGCAAAATTGCACGTAGTATAGAATCGAGACGTGAGAGTGACCATTCAGTAGAAAGCTGTTGATGAAGCATTGGATCGAGTTGTTTTTGATTCTTTACAACACCAGTAATAATAGCCAAAAACCATTGAAAATCAGCATCAAGATATTGATTTCCATCAATATCTTTTCCTAAACGATAAGCCTCATATTCAGCTGCTGTTTCTATCACACCAGAACCAACAATATCCATTTGATAAAGCGCTTGAACTGCAGCGAGCCTTGCTGCTCCACGTTTATTAGCTGAGCGTGAAGAATGCCTACTTTTCATATCAGACATATTTATTGATTAACTCCAAATGTTTTTTAGAGCGATCATACATAAAGCAGCTTCAGCAGCAAAACCACCTTTATTTTTTTTATCCTGCTTTGCACGTTCCCATGCTTGGTTTTCATTTTCAACGGTTAAAATACCATTGCCAATAACCAAGTGTCTATGAATGGTTAAATCCATCAAAGCACGACAAGAATCATTAGCAACAATTTCAAAATGATATGTTTCTCCTCGAATAACACAACCAAGTGCGACATAACCATCATAAAATACCTTACTCTTTTCAGCAAAAGCTATTGCACTCGGTATTTCTAAAGCGCCTGGAACTGTTACAACATCATAGCTTGCTCCAGCTTTTTGCAAAGCACTTACTGCACCTGCCAGAAGTGTATCAGAAATCTCATCATAAAAACGTGCTTCAACAATCAATAGATGCGGCTTTTTATGTCTTTCTTTTGTCATAACAGAATTCCAATAAAAAACAAACAAACGAATTAAGAGTTATAGAGTACAAAATTTTAAAAACTATCAGTAACTTTCAGCTTATTCATCTTTCATTTTAAAGTTAGAAAATTTCGCAGCATACCGAGCAAACTGATCAATTTCTAAATTAACCTGATCGCCAATTTTAGTTTGTCCCCAAGTTGTCATTTCAAGTGTGTGACGGATAATAAGAACATTAAAAATACAATCTTCAATAAAATTAACAGTTAAAGATGTTCCATTGAGTGCAATAGACCCCTTATTGACAATAAAGGGTGTAAATTGTTTTGGAATTTTTAGAAAAAAACGAATTGCATCACCTTCATTTTTTTGATCAATAACCTCAGCCAAGCCATCGATATGCCCAAAAACCAAGTGCCCACCTATTTCATCGCCCAATTTGAGTGAACGCTCTAAATTAATACGAGTTCCTTTTTTCCACTCTGTAAGATTCGTCAAACGCAATGCTTCTTCCCACGCTTCCACAGCAAACCAATTAAGATTCGCACATTTTGATCCTCTCTCAACGAGAGTCAGGCAAATTCCTGAACAGGCAATAGATGCACCAATTTCTAAACTCTCTAGATCATAGTGCGTAGAAATATTTAAACGCACTCCTTGCTTTAAAGATTGAACATCTTCAACACAACCAATATTTGTTATAATCCCTGTAAACATAATGTCTTACGTCTCCATTTATAAAAACGGTCATTTCCAAATATTCTTGTCTCAACTTCATGAAACTGTGAAAGATAATTTCCAAAATGAGGTGCCTCAATACGATTTTTTCCTAAAATAACAGGGGTATAAAAACATATCAAATGATCTACACAACCAGCATTTAAAAACTTTTCTCCTGTCTTTACCCCCCCCTCAAGTAAAACACTATTGATTCCACATTGATAAAGCAGCTGTAAAATAGCAAGAGGCTGTAGATAACCATTTTTCATTTCTACTGAATACACAGACACGCCATACTGCTCTAACGCACTTTTTTTGCCTTTCTTTGCAAAATTCTTATTACAAATAACCCATGTAGGAATTTTTGTTGCTGTTCGAACAACTTTTGCATCAAGGGGAATAGATAAATCTACATCTAAAACAATACGTACAGGTGAACGTTTTTCCATCCCTGGTAAACGACAATTCAATTGTGGATCATCTGCTAATATAGTACCAAGACCAACAAGAATGGCATTATTTTGAGCGCGCAGAATATGCGTATGAGTATGAGAAATCATTCCACTAATTTTTATTCCGCCTTGCCCCTTTTTTCCTACACCATTATCAGCAGAAATTGCCATTTTAAAAGTGACAGAACAACGTTGCATTGTTTTTATACACCAATGGGAGCACAAAGCTTCAAACGCCTCTTGCGCCAAAACGCCTTCAACAACTTCGATACCAGCCATCCGTAAAAGAGCAATACCACGACCATCAACCCGCTTATCTAAATCGGTCAGAGCAATAACAACCCGAGAAATACCTGAATCAATGAGTGCATTTACACACGGTGAAGTTTTTCCATAATGCGAACAAGGTTCTAAAGTGACATATGCAGTGGCTCCGTGTGCCAAAGAGCCTGCCATATGCAAAGCTTGCACTTCAGCGTGTGGCCTTCCATTAATGGCTGTGACACCATAACCAACAATGGATGCTCCTATATCGTTATCGTTTCGCACAATTAACGTACCAACTGAAGGATTCTCACCCGTAAGACCAACATGTCGTTCTGCCAAACGGATAGCTGCAGCCATAAACCGTTCATCTTGCATTTTTTTATTCATCAAAATGAAATTCTGTGTCCGTTATGCCCTTTGACAACTCATCTATAACATCATGAAAATCGCTGGCATTACGAAAATCTCGATAAACAGAAGCAAAACGGATATAAGCAATGTCATCAATTCTTTTCAATGCTTCCATCACAAGATGTCCAATTTTTTCTGAAGCAATTTCTGGTTCTCCCAAACTTTCAAGTTGACGTACAATGCCAGAAATCGCTCGTTCAATATAGTCAGGATCAATATTACGTTTCCGTATAGCTATATCAACCGATCGCATTAACTTATCACGATCAAATGGTTCGTATTTTCCATTTTTTTTAAAAACTAAAAGCTCACGTAATTGAACACGCTCAAAAGTTGTAAAGCGACCACCACAAACGGAACATACACGCCGACGACGAATAACGGTTCCTTCTTCCGCCGGACGTGAATCCTTAACCTGTGTATCCTCGTATTGGCAGTAAGGACAGCGCATCTCTATTGTGTCCTTAACAAGCGCTAAGATAAGGATAAAGAGGAAACTGATTCGTTATATCTTTCACCTTTTTCTTAACAGCCATTTCAACAGCACTATTATCCTCATCACTGCTTGCTGTTCTGAGCGCCTCAAGAACTTCTGAAATCAGCTCACCAACTTGAATAAATTCCTTTTCTGCAAAACCACGTGTTGTCGCAGCAGGTGATCCTAAACGAATTCCTGATGTTATAGATGGTGACTCAGGATCAAAAGGAATGCCATTTTTATTACAGGTGATATGTGCCCGCCCTAAAGCTAATTCAGCACGCTTTCCTGTTATATTTTTGGAACGCAAATCGACTAATAACAAATGATTATCTGTACCACCAGAAACAATATTAAAACCATTACTCTGTAATGTTTTTGCTAAGATTTTGGCATTAGCAACAACATGAGCACTGTAACTTTTGAAAGAAGGCTGCAAAGCCTCTGCAAATGCAACAGCCTTAGCTGCAATCACATGCATTAAAGGACCACCCTGAAGACCAGGAAAAATAGCTGAATTGATTTTTCTGGATAAAGCCTCATCATTTGTCAATATCAAGCCACCTCGAGGACCACGTAATGACTTATGCGTTGTTGTCGTTACAATATGTGCATGAGGAACAGGTGAAGGATGAACACCTCCAGCAACTAGACCCGCAATATGAGACATATCAACAAGGAAATAAGCGCCGACCTCATCTGCAATTTCACGGAATCGTTTCCAATCCCACAATCGAGGATAAGACGATCCGCCTGCTATAATAAGTTTTGGCTTACGTTCCTTTGCAAGCCGTTTAACTTCCTCCATATCAATAATCTGATCTTCTTGCCGCACACCATAGGAAACAACATCAAACCATTTTCCCGACATATTGACGGATGAACCGTGCGTAAGATGACCACCAGCATTTAAATCCAGTCCCATAAATGTATCACCCGGCTGAAGTAAAGCTAAAA
The DNA here is from genome assembly GCF_000273375.1 of Bartonella birtlesii IBS 325. Lineage (NCBI taxonomy): Bacteria > Pseudomonadati > Pseudomonadota > Alphaproteobacteria > Hyphomicrobiales > Bartonellaceae > Bartonella > Bartonella birtlesii. The sequence continues at coordinate 1,141,375 of NZ_CM001557.1, read as the reverse complement.
AAACCGCCTGATTCATTTGACTACCAGAATGAGACTGAACATTCGCAAAAGCAGCACCAAAAAGCTGTTTTGCCCTTTCAATTGCTAAATCTTCAACGACATCAACAAATTGACAACCTCCATAGTAGCGCTTTCTTGGATAACCTTCTGCATATTTATTGGTTAGAACCGACCCCTGTGCCTCAAGAACCGCTCTTGAAACAATATTCTCTGAAGCAATCAGTTCAATTTCATGTTGTTGACGCTCAAACTCTCCCTTAATTGCATCAAAGATTGCAGCATCGATGGTCTGTAAATCATCATTAAAAAAGCGCTTTTGTATGTCATTTCCTTGCTGAGTCATAAAATACATTCCTAACATTAAAAATAAACCTATCAAACGATAACACAGCAAACCACGCAAACCAAATATTTTAAACCATTCTTACTTAAAAATGGTGCAAACATTTATCTTATTCTTTTGAATATTAATTTTTACTTGATCTAAAATTTTATAGTGATATTAATGCTATATTTGTTCTGTTGTATCTGACTACTTGTAGAAATCTTAAATTTTAGCTTCTAACTTGAGCATTTGAAATCGTATGCCTCTACACTAAAAGGTGTAACTTGTGCTCAATAATAAGGCGAAGTCGAGATGCTTATTGAAAATTGACATGTCAATGCACAAATTGCATAATATTTGCACATTTCTCTTTTGTTTTTGTAAACACGCTCTTATAAGAATTTATCTATTTTTATATAAAATTTTGGTTAGCATTTTATCGTTGGTTTTCTTGAATTTTTTATAAAAGAAATATGTAAAGGTCCGCTATGTGAAAAATTATATAGCAGAAAATCGGTATTTTTAGACGACAAAAAAGATTTTTTGTTATTTTTTGTAAAGCTTTTTCAATCTTTATAGAGGATATCTAATCGGCATTGAAAAGCAGCGGTTAGCTCATTTCAGATAAATTATCCCTTTTCTTTAAGATATCGCCACCTATTATCTTAAGCAGTTATTTTACATATTTTGCAAACGAAGCTTTTATCTAACCGCATAAAATCCTACAAACAATAGAAAAGGTAAATCTATTATCAAAAGACACAATAAACTATAAAGGATGCTAAAAATAGCAGCAACTTTATAGATTTGCTTATATTTATTAAAAAATACTCTCACGCTGCATTTAATAATATAAAAAGCACCCAAATTCTAAATTCAGGCGCTTTTCCATTTTCCTTTTTGAGTATGCACTCAAATTATTCAGCAACTGCGTTAGTTGCCATATTTGTCAACATAGCCTTAGCCGCCACGTTATTGCTAGACTTGCGCCGCTCATCTACAATTAAATCATCACGAACTGCAGCAATCCGGCGGATTTGTGCAATCGTACCACCTGTACCGGCAGGAATAAGACGACCGACAATAACATTCTCCTTAAGACCTTGCAAAGTATCAATTTTACCAGAAACCGCTGCCTCTGTAAGCACCCTTGTTGTTTCCTGAAACGACGCAGCTGAAATAAACGATGGTGTTTGAAGAGAAGCTTTTGTAATCCCAAGAAGGATGGGGGTACCAGATGCAGGCTTTTTTCCTTCTGCAATCAAATTATCATTGATTTCATCAAGTTCAATACGATCAACATTATCGCCTGGAATATAACCAGAATCCCCAGATTCAGTAATTTCAACTTTTTGCAACATCTGGCGAACAATCACCTCAATATGTTTGTCATTAATGAGAACACCCTGTAAACGATAAACTTCTTGAATTTCATTTACAAGATAAGATGCCAAAGCTTCAACCCCCTTAATTGCTAAGATATCGTGAGGAGCTGGATTACCATCGAGGATATAATCCCCTTTTTCAATCTGATCACCCTCTTGGAAGTGAAACAACTTACCCTTCGGAATTAAATATTCTACTGGCTCAAGAGTTTCATCATTTGGCTCGATGATAACACGACGCTTATTCTTATAACCACGACCAAAGCGAATTGTACCACTGACTTCAGCAATGATGGCATGGTCCTTTGGACGTCTTGCTTCAAAAAGCTCTGCCACACGTGGTAGACCACCTGTAATATCTTTTGTCTTTGCACTTTCCATTGGCAAGCGAGCAATAACATCTCCTGCCTTAACATGAGAACCAGGCTCAACAGAAAGAATGGTTTCCACCGACATCATATAACGGGCTTCACCACCCTTATGCAATTTGGCAATGTTCGCGCCTTTTTTATCTGCGTGGATGATAATAGCTGGTTTTAGCTCAGAACCACGTGGATTAGCACGCCAATCAATCACCAAACGCTTGGTAATACCTGTAGATTCATCAGCTGTTTCAGTAACTGATAAACCATCAATCATATCTTCAAAGCCTACATACCCTTCAATTTCAGTTAAAACTGGACGTGTATAAGGATCCCATTCTGCTATACGTTGGCCACATCTAACAACATCACCATCATCAACAAAAATATGGGCACCATAGCTAACACGATGCACAACACGCTCTTTTCCACTCTCATCCTTGATAATGATCGCCATATTACGCCCCATAACCACCAAATGGCCTTCAGAATTGCGAACCACATTGCGATTACGAATTTCTACCGTACCTTCATAAGAGGCTTCTAAATGAGATGAATCAACAACTTGCGCTGTTCCTCCTAAGTGGAAAGTACGCATAGTCAACTGAGTTCCTGGTTCACCAATGGACTGAGCAGCAATAACACCAACGGCCTCCCCCTGATTAACCGATGTACCACGCGCCAAATCACGACCATAGCATTTGGCACAAACACCAAGGCGTGTTTCACATGTTAAAGCAGAGCGAATTTGGACAGATTGAATTCCAGCTTCTTCAATCTTAGCAACATCAGCTTCCTCAATCATTGCGCCACCTTCAAGGATAACTTCTCCAGAAACTGGATGCAAAATATCAACAAGCGCTGTGCGACCAAGAATTCTTTGCCCAAGAGAGGCAACAATTTGCCCAGCATCAACAATTGGTTGCATGGTCAGCCCCTTTGCTGTACCACAATCCACAGCCGAAATAATAGCATCCTGCGCGACATCAACAAGGCGTCGTGTGAGATAACCAGAGTTAGCGGTTTTTAATGCAGTGTCAGCAAGTCCTTTACGAGCACCGTGTGTCGAATTGAAGTACTCATTAACGGTTAGCCCTTCTTTAAAATTTGAAATAATTGGAGTTTCAATAATCTCACCCGATGGCTTTGCCATCAATCCACGCATTCCAGCCAACTGCTTCATTTGATTAGCAGAACCACGAGCTCCAGAATGCGACATCATATAAATCGAGTTCATTGGACGTTGACGACCGGTCTTGGGATCAAATTCAATGGACTGAATACGCTTCATCATCTCATCCGCAACTCGATCTGTACATTTACCCCATGCATCCACAACCTTGTTATATTTTTCACCTTGTGTAATGAGACCATCATTATATTGCTGTTCATATTCTTTAGCCAAAGCTTCTGTTTCTGCAACTAAACGCGATTTGCTATCAGGGATAACCATATCGTCCTTACCAAAAGAAATCCCCGCACGACACGCATAAGAAAAACCAAGTTGCATAATACGATCACAGAAGATAACTGTTTCTTTCTGCCCACAATGACGATAAACTTGATCAATCATTTTAGAAATATTCTTTTTAGTCATCTCCTGATTGATAATATCAAACGAGATATTTGGATTTTTCGGCAAGAGCTCTCCAATAATTAAACGACCAGGTGTTGTATCATAGAGTTTAGCAACCTCTTGCCCATCCTTTCCTATATTCTTAACACGACCTTTGATCTTTGTGTGAAGCGTTACAATTTTATTTTCCAAAGCATGATGAAGCTCGCCCATATCGGCGAAAGCCATTCCTTCTCCCGGTTCTTTCTCGGAAACAATCGAAAGATAATAAAGCCCCAGAACCATATCCTGTGAGGGAACAATAATTGGCGCACCATTGGCGGGATGAAGAATATTATTGGTCGACATCATCAAAACACGAGCTTCAAGCTGTGCCTCAAGAGAAAGCGGAACGTGAACCGCCATCTGATCACCATCAAAATCCGCGTTAAAAGCCGTACACACCAATGGATGAAGCTGAATTGCTTTGCCTTCAATTAAGATAGGCTCAAAAGCTTGAATCCCTAAACGGTGCAATGTTGGCGCACGATTAAGCAAAACAGGATGTTCACGAATAACCTCATCCAAAATATCCCAAACTTCTGGATGCTCTTTTTCTACTAGCTTCTTGGCCTGCTTTACAGTTGATGAAAACCCTTTTGCATCAAGCCGCGCATAAATAAAAGGCTTAAATAATTCCAAAGCCATTTTTTTAGGAAGGCCACATTGATGCAATTTTAATTCAGGGCCCGTCACAATAACAGAACGCCCCGAATAATCAACACGTTTCCCAAGTAAGTTTTGGCGGAAACGTCCTTGCTTACCTTTTAGCATATCTGAAAGAGACTTGAGTGGACGCTTATTTGCCCCGGTAATCACACGTCCACGCCGACCATTATCAAGCAAAGCATCAACAGCTTCTTGTACCATACGCTTTTCATTACGCACAATAATTCCAGGAGCACGCAATTCAATTAATCGCTTCAAGCGGTTATTACGATTTATAACACGTCGATAAAGATCATTTAAATCTGATGTTGCAAAACGTCCACCATCAAGTGGAACCAACGGACGTAAATCTGGTGGGATGACTGGTATCGTCTTCATAATCATCCATTCTGGTTTATTGCCAGACTCAAGGAAGTTTTCAACGATTTTAAGCCGTTTAATTAGCTTTTTTTGTTTTAATTCTGAAGTTGTCTCGGACAATTCGATACGCAAATCATTAGCAATTTTCTCTAATTCCATACCTGCTAAAAGCTCATAAATTGCCTCAGCACCAATCATGGCTGTAAATTGATCCTCTCCAAATTCATCAATAGCAAGCATATATTCTTCTTCCGAAAGAAGCTGATGAAGCTTAAGAGATGTCAATCCTGGTTCCGTTACAATGTAATTCTCAAAATAAAGAACCCGCTCGATATCTTTTAAAGTTAAATCTAAAAGTGTGGAAATGCGACCTGGTAATGATTTAAGAAACCAAATATGTGCAACGGGCGCAGCAAGTTCAATATGCCCCATACGCTCACGACGTACGCGCGAAAGAGTAACCTCTACACCACATTTTTCACAGATAATACCCTTATATTTCATGCGTTTATATTTACCACATAGACATTCATAGTCCTTAATAGGGCCAAATATACGTGCACAAAAAAGACCATCACGTTCTGGCTTAAAAGTCCGATAATTAATAGTCTCAGGCTTCTTGATCTCACCGTATGACCAAGACAAAATCTTCTCAGGACTCGCGATGGAAATACGAATAGAGTCAAATGTCTGCGTTGGCGCTTGAGGATTGAAAAGATTCATGACCTCGTGGTTCATGCTGTTCTCCTTCAAAGATTCTTAGAACCTATTGTAATATCTCTTTAATTTTATAACAGATCTTAATTTAAAATCTATTTCTACTTTTTAAACTGATCTATAACTCTTTTCATAGAAGCTTCTTGATTTTCTTTCTCAAGATAACTAGAGCGCATCCTTTTCAGTGTGCGCTCCTTGAATTATCGTTCTGCTGTATCAGATAACGCGCGTTGTGCAATAAGTTCGCGTGCATCATCAAGCTCTACATTAAGAGCCAGTGAACGCATTTCTTTTACCAAAACATTAAAGCTTTCCGGTATACCTGCCTCAAATGTATCATCACCGCGCACGATTGCCTCGTAGACTTTTGTTCGACCAGCCACATCATCTGATTTTACTGTCAGCATCTCCTGCAAAGTGTACGCAGCACCGTAAGCTTCAAGTGCCCAAACCTCCATTTCACCAAAACGCTGACCACCAAATTGTGCCTTACCACCCAATGGCTGCTGTGTTACAAGGGAATATGGTCCAATCGAACGTGCATGAATTTTATCATCAACAAGGTGATGTAACTTCAACATATAAATATAGCCCACGGTCACTGGACGATCAAAAGGCTCCCCTGTGCGACCATCATAAAGCGTAACCTGTCCTGAACTATCTAAGCCTGCATCCTCCAACATCATATTGATATCAGCTTCATGCGCTCCATCAAAAATAGGCGTTGCAATTGAAACACCTTTCTTCATCTGTTGCGCTAATTTGTGAAGACTTTCATTATCATACTGACGAACTGGCTCATTATGATCATTATCAGGCATGAGATTTTCGATACGCTGACGCAGAGGTAGTATATCCCCGGTCTCTTGATATAATTCTAGTAAATCACCAATCTTCTTACCTATACCAGCGCAGGCCCAACCAAGATGCGTTTCAAGAATTTGCCCAACATTCATACGACTAGGTACACCAAGCGGATTCAAAACAATATCAGCATGGGTTCCATCTTCCAAAAACGGCATATCTTCTACTGGAAGAATACGTGACACAACTCCCTTATTACCATGACGTCCTGCCATCTTGTCGCCTGGTTGGATTTTGCGTTTTACAGCCACAAAAACTTTTACCATTTTCATGACACCAGGAGGCATTTCATCGCCTCTTTGGACTTTTTCAACTTTATCCATAAAGCGACGTTGTAACGCTTCTTTTGATTCATCATATTGCTTGCGTAAAGCATCAATTTCATTTTGAAGCTTTTCATCTTCAATAGCGAATTGCCACCATTGTGAGCGCGGATAATGTCCTATTACCGTACTGTCAAGCACTTTGCTTCCTGAAAAACCTTTTGGTCCTTCTATAGCAACTTTACCTGTCAACATATCAGCAAGACGCGCATAAACATTACGATCAAGAATCGACTGTTCATCATCACGATCTTTAGCCAAACGTTCAATTTCTTCACGTTCAATTGCCATAGCGCGTTCATCTTTTTCTACACCGTGACGGTTAAAAACACGAACTTCAACAACAGTCCCAAAAGTTCCTGGTGGCATTCGCATAGAAGTATCACGAACATCTGAAGCCTTTTCCCCAAATATTGCCCGCAACAACTTCTCTTCTGGTGTCATAGGACTTTCACCTTTTGGTGTAATCTTGCCAACCAAAATATCGCCCGGTTGAACTTCAGCACCAATATAGATAATACCAGCCTCATCAAGATTCCTTAATGCTTCTTCTGCAACGTTAGGAATATCGCGGGTAATTTCCTCAGGCCCAAGCTTTGTATCCCGTGCCGCAACTTCAAATTCCTCAATATGAATCGAAGTAAAAACATCATCGGCAACAATGCGCTCAGATAACAAAATGGAATCTTCATAATTGTATCCATTCCAAGGCATAAAAGCCACAAGAACATTCCGTCCAAGAGCTAAATCACCAAGATCCGTGGATGGACCATCTGCAATAATATCGCCCTTTTCTATCCGATCACCAACATGCACAAGAGGACGTTGATTAATACAAGTAGACTGATTAGAACGTTGAAATTTCTGTAAACGATAGATATCAACACCAGACTTTGAAGGATCTAAATCTTCTGTTGCACGGATAACAATACGAGTTGCATCAACTTGATCAACAATACCACTACGCTTTGCACTAACAGCAGCACCTGAATCACGTGCAACAACAGCTTCCATTCCCGTACCAACAAATGGTGCCTCAGCACGTATCAATGGAACAGCCTGACGCTGCATGTTTGATCCCATCAAAGCGCGATTCGCATCATCATTTTCCAAAAATGGAATGAGCGCCGCTGCCACCGAGACCAACTGCTTTGGTGAAACATCCATCAAATCTACATGATCGCGCGGAGCCATCAAAACTTCACCAGCATGACGACAAACAACGAATTCTTCTGTAAAGCGACCTTCACTATCCAATGAAGAATTGGCCTGTGCTACATAATGCTTCGATTCTTCCATAGCAGACAGATAAATAACTTCCGTTGTCACTTTACCATCAATAATTTTGCGGTATGGACTTTCAATAAAACCATATTTATTAACGCGTGCAAATGTCGCCAAGGAATTAATCAAACCAATATTAGGACCCTCAGGCGTTTCAATCGGACAAATACGACCATAATGTGTAGGATGTACGTCACGAACTTCAAAACCCGCTCTCTCACGTGTCAAACCACCTGGACCAAGAGCAGAAAGACGGCGCTTATGGGTAATCTCTGACAATGGATTGGTTTGATCCATAAATTGCGACAATTGCGAAGATCCAAAAAACTCGCGAACCGCTGCAGCAGCAGGTTTTGCATTTATCAAATCCTGCGGCATAACCGCATCAATTTCAACCGACGACATACGCTCTTTTATTGCACGCTCCATACGAAGCAAGCCAATGCGGTATTGATTTTCCATCAATTCTCCAACAGAACGCACACGACGATTGCCAAGATTATCAATGTCATCAATTTCACCACGGCCATCACGCAATTCAACTAACATCTTAACAACAGCAAGAATATCCTCTTGACGCAAAATACGAACTGTGTCTGGGCAATCAAGGTCCATACGCAAATTCATCTTAACACGCCCAACAGCAGAAAGATCATAACGCTCTGGATCAAAAAATAACGAATGGAACATCGCTTCTGCAGTATCCATCGTTGGTGGTTCACCTGGACGCATCACTCGATAAATATCAAACAACGCATCCTGCCGACTTTCATTTTTATCTACTTTTAAAGTATTGCGGATATACGCCCCAACATTCATATGATCAATATCAAGAATATCTATTTGATCCGCATTAACATCAGACAAAATCTTTAGTATTTTCTCATCAATTTCATCACCAGCTTCAAGGTAAATTTCACCTGTCTGGTAATTGACTATATCTTCTGCTAAATAGCACCCTAATAAATCATCCTCACTAACTTTAACAACCTTTAGACCTTTCTCGGCTAAAATCTTTGCAACACGAACTGTTAGCTTTTTACCCGCCTCAGCAACAACTTCACCACTGTCCGCATCAACAAGATCAGAAACGAGTTTCATTCCTTTAAAGCGATCAACAGAATAAGGAATACGCCACCCATCCCCATCTCGCTCATAAGTAACTTTATTATAAAATGTCGACAAAATATCTGAGGCATCCATGCCTAATGCCATCAAAAGACTAGTGACAGGAATCTTACGGCGCCGATCAATACGAGCATAAATGATATCCTTAGCATCAAACTCAATATCCAGCCAAGAACCACGATACGGAATAACACGAGCAGCAAAAAGAAACTTACCTGATGAATGGGACTTTCCCTTATCATGGTCAAAAAAGACACCAGGAGAACGATGCATCTGCGAAACGATAACACGTTCCGTACCATTAACAATAAAGGTACCATTGGTCGTCATTAAAGGCATATCGCCCATATAAACGCCCTGCTCTTTGATATCTTTGATATCCTTCGAACCAGTATCCTCATCAACATCAAAAACAATTAAACGTAATATCACCTTCAATGGTGCAGCATAAGTCAAATCACGCTGACGGCATTCTTCAACATCAAATTTTGGTAAATCAAATTCATAACCAACAAACTCAAGCATAGCCGTACCGGAAAAATCCGAAATAGGAAATACCGATTTAAAAACAGCTTGCAAACCTTCATCTGGTCGTCCGCCTTTCGGTTCCTCAACCATGAGAAACTGATCATATGACGCTTTTTGAACTTCAATAAGATTCGGCATTTCTGCTACTTCAGGAATCTTACCAAAAAATTTGCGTACGCGCTTACGACCATTGAATTGAGACATCATCTTTAGGGTCTGAGCCATCGTCGCTCCTTGATATTTACTCTTCAAGGTAGACTAAACCTTGAAAGCTTTATGCCATTAACCTGCACATGCAGATCAGTTTACTTGATGCCCGATAACGAACACCACCAACTTGTCCCACTAAACACAAGCCATCCGCTTACTTGGTCCACGAGAAAGGGACTAAGAAGAACAAAATCTTTCCCCATTACAGCTACTGAATCTTTGGGAAAAGTCTTTTATTGTTTCTCTTCCTTTTTATGAGAAGAAAGAAAATCGGCAAACATAAATGCTCGCCGATAAAATCAAATTTACTTAAGTTCAACTTTAGCACCAGCAGCTTCAAGTTGAGACTTAATTTTTTCCGCTTCCTCTTTGGAGGCACCTTCTTTAATAGGTTTAGGTGCACCTTCGACCAGATCTTTAGCTTCTTTAAGACCAAGCCCCGTAAGAGCACGAACTTCTTTAATGACATTAATTTTTTGTGCACCACCTTCAACAAGAATAACATCAAATTCTGTTTTTTCTTCAGCAGCTGGAGCAGCAACACCAGCAACAGCAGCTACAGCTACAGGAGCCGCAGCCGAAACCCCCCATTTTTCTTCAAGTAATTTAGAAAGCTCTGCAGCTTCCAAAAGAGTTAAGTTAGAAAGGTCTTCTACGATCTTCGCTAGATCAGCCATTTTTAAATTCCTTTAATTAAAAGATTTGAACCATTGTTTAAAATTTATTCAAAAAATAGAAAAGCAGCTAAGCTTTTCCATAAATATGAATACAAAACAGCCTCAAGCCGCCTTATCCTCCTGAGCATATGCTCCAATGACACGCGCAACCTGACCAGCAGGCGCACTAACAACCTGTGCAATACGGGTCGCAGGAGTAGAAATCATACCCACGAGTTTTGCCCGCAACTCATTGAGTGAAGGTAATGAAGCCAACGACTTCACAGCATCTACACTCAAACTTGTTGCCCCCATTGAACCACCAAGGATGACAAATTTGTCATTGCTTTTCGCAAAATCAACAACAACTTTCGGCGCTGTAATTGGATCTTCTGAATAAGCAATAAGTGTCTGCCCAGTAAACAGACTTGCTATCGATTCAGATTCCGTGCCCTGAAGAGCGATTTTAGCAAGACGGTTTTTGGCGACTTTAACGGCACCACCAGCTTCACCCATTTTTGAACGAAGTTCGTTCATCTGCGAAACTTTCAGACCAGAATAATGTGCAACAATAACAGAACCAGACTTTTGAAAAGCCTCGTTAAGCCATGTAACAAATTCGCGTTTTTCCGCTCTATTCACTGTCTCTCTCCATTTAACAGATTTGTTTTAAACAAATCTATCGATTACCTTTGATAACATAAAATACTTTATGTTATCGATGAGGATCCTGTCCCCTTCTTCACGCATAGCGATCAAAGGCAACCCTGGCTCAAACCCTTTAAGTTTTTTAACTCTCAGTTTTTACCCCAGTCTCATGTGGGCTTTTTGATTAAGATACTTCAAACAGTATCACCCGCAATCTCGGACAGGATATTCCGGAATTTCTTCCGGTATAACCTAAGCTTGATAAAGCCTAGATGAAAAACGCCGAAAAATACCGACATTTTAAATATAATTTCGATATTCACACACCCCAAAATATAATTATAAACTCATTCAGATCTATTCTGAACGAACTGTTGTAGGATCGACTTTAACTCCAATCCCCATAGTCGAAGAAACCGCAACGCGCTTAATATATTCACCTTTTGCACCTTGCGGCTTAGCTTTAATAACAGCGCTGGCAAAAGCTTTAATATTTTCCACTATTTTCTCAATTCCAAAAGAAGCCTTACCTATACCAGCATGCACAATACCAGCTTTTTCAACACGAAATTCAACAGCACCACCTTTAGAAGCCTTAACAGCACCAGCGACATCAACTGTCACAGTACCAACTTTCGGATTAGGCATTAAACTGCGCGGCCCCAAAATCTTACCAAGACGACCAACAAAAGGCATCATATCTGGCGTTGCAATACAACGATCAAAATCGATGGCCCCACCATTAATACGCTCAAATAAATCTTCAGCCCCCACAATATCAGCACCAGCAGCTTTAGCTTCCTCAGCTTTATCACCACGTGCAAAAACGGCAACACGAATATTTCGTCCCGTTCCGTTAGGCAAATGTGCGACACCGCGAACCATCTGATCTGCGTGACGAGGATCAACACCTAAATTTATTGAAATTTCAATTGTTTCATCAAATTTAGCAACTGCACGATCTTTAACCATCGAAACCGCATCGTTTAAAGTATAAAGTTGATTAAAATCAACATCTTTGCGGATATTTTTTATTCTTTTTGCTACTTTTGCCATAATATTAGCCTACCACTTCCAAGCCCATAGAGCGAGCAGAACCTTCAACCATGCGCATCGCTGCCTCAATGTCATTTGCATTCAGATCTTTCATTTTTGCTTCTGCAATTGAACGTATCTTATCGCGAGGAATACTCCCTACAGACACCTTACCAGGTTCTTTTGAACCAGATTTCAAATTTGCTTCCTTTTTCAAGAAAAACGATACAGGAGGCGTTTTTAAAGAAAAAGTAAAAGATTTATCTTGATAATAAGTAATAATGACTGGAATCGGCGCACCCTTTTCCATTTCTTGTGTAGCTGCATTAAACGCCTTACAAAACTCCATGATATTAATACCACGTTGACCAAGTGCTGGACCAATTGGTGGGGATGGAGTAGCTGCTCCTGCAGGAACTTGCAATTTGAGCTGACCTATACTTTTTTTTGCCATAACAATCTGCCTTCAATTTTACTGGTATGCTAATAACCTATCTTATCAGCACCCTGCAAGTGAGTGGTTCGGATCATTAAGCCGACAAAAGCCATAAATCACCTCCCACCAGTTCTTCAAAGTGATCAAAAAACCACTTTAAATTTAATTAAAGTTTTTCAACTTGATTAAACTCTAAATCAACAGGCGTAGGACGCCCAAAAATCAGCACTTCCACCTTAAGGCGAGAACGCTCTTCTTCAACCTCCTGAACAATCCCATTAAACGAAACAAAAGGACCATCAGCGACACGAACTTGCTCGCCTACCTCAAATAATACTGAAGACTTTTGGACCTCAATCCCTTCTTGAACTTGTTTAAGAATTTGTTCAACTTCTCGATGAGAAATGGGGACTGGACGCGCATCCGATCCTAAAAAACCTGTTACTTTAGGCGTATTCTTAATAAGATGATAAACCTCATCCGTTAACTCAGCACAAACAAGAACATAACCAGGAAAAAATTTCCTCTCAGCATCAACTTTGCGTCCACGACGAACTTCTACAATACGCTCTGTAGGAACAAAAACCTTTTCAAACAGATGATCAAGTCCTTTCTGTTTGGCCTCTTTTTCGATAGCTTCTGCCACCTTCTTTTCGAAATTTGAATATGCTTGAACAATATACCAACGAGCAGCCACAGTCATACTTCCTTGCACTATCAACTAAAAAGATACTTTAGAAGACCAATACCCCGCCACACACTAAAATGCATAACCTGATCTACAACAAAGAAGAAAACTGAAGCCAATGCAGTTACCAACAGCACCATAATAGTTGAAATCACCGTCTCACGACGCGTAGGCCACTTCACCTTGACTGTTTCTGCATAAACTTGCTTAAAAAAGGTAATTGGATTGGTTTTAGATGCCATTAGTCACACTATACTCTTTCTAACCTTATTGTGATAAAAAACAAACACAATAAAAATGCAAAAGGCAAAATAGCCCTATGCGGCTTCCTTATATTTACTCAATAACAATTCACACATAAAAAAACAAGCCCTATAGAAAAAAAGTAAAGAAGGCAATTAAAAAATCTACCTCCTCACAGCTAAAAACCTACTTCTCTCCTGGCAGGGGCAGCAGGATTTGAACCCGCGACCTGCGGTTTTGGAGACCGCCGCTCTACCAACTGAGCTATACCCCTAACTCTCAAAATTAAAATATCTTTAACAACCCTCAACAACCATTATTTACTCAATGATCTTAGAAACGATCCCTGCACCAACAGTACGACCGCCCTCACGAATAGCAAAACGAAGTTTCTCTTCCATGGCAATTGGAACAATCAAAGAAACAT
>NZ_CM001557.1:991624-1126366 GCF_000273375.1 Bartonella birtlesii IBS 325 | reverse complement strand
AATCGCTGCTGTTAAAGAGGTCTTCCCATGATCAACATGACCAATAGTACCTATATTAACATGCGGCTTCGTACGTTCAAATTTGCTCCTTGCCATCGCCATCAATCTCTTGTTTTGTTCTCTATATTCTATTAGTACCTAGAAAAAGAACTGCAGAACTGAGCTACTCTGCTCAACCCAACCATACAACTCTTCAAGACGGAAAACTCCACCCAATTATGATAAAAAATCTCCCATCATACCCATGGGCCTAATCACCAGAAACTGTGTTTGGAGCGGGTAGCGGGAATCGAACCCGCATATTCAGCTTGGAAGGCTGCTGCTCTACCATTGAGCTATACCCGCATAACCCACGTACTAACTCCTTTTCGATGAATGGTGGAGGGGGTTGGATTCGAACCAACGTAGCATACGCAACGGATTTACAGTCCGCCCCCTTTAACCACTCGGGCACCCCTCCATCACATCGGTAAAGTTGCGCGATAAGGCATCACGACAACCAAATTTTAATCATTCAATTCAAACTGGTTTTGGGGCGGTTATGACGATTACTATCGTATCTGTCAACAGAATAAATAAAATTCTGTACAAATTTCCTGCTAATAATTTTGAAATCACAGTTTTTTTTATCTATTTCTGCTCTTAAAGCGCTATAAAGAAGCCATGAAAGAAAAAATATTGAAAAATTCTCATTATGCTCGTTTACGTCGTCGACATCGTGATGCAAAGAGCATTTCTTCTTACTCTACCATACAGCCCCACCAAACGGCCGCGCCTTTGCAAATAGGAACAATCCGTCTTTATGGCATCCATACCGTTCAGTCTGCTTTAAAAAATCCAAAAAGAATTTTGAACTCTCTCTATATTACAGCTAATGCTTTAAAGCGACTAAATATACCCGAATCAGAATTACCATGTTCTGTTACATTATGCTCTCCCAAACAACTTGATGTACTTGTTGGAAGTGATGCGGTTCATCAAGGGGTCGTTGTAGAAACTGAACCCTTAAAGCCATGCCAATTATCTGAATTAACCAATACTGATCTTGTCATCGTAATGGATCAAATTACCGATCCCCATAATGTTGGCGCTATTATGCGCTCTGCTGTTGCATTTAAAGCTGGAGCACTCATCACCACATGTCGCCACTCTCCACAAGAAAGCGGTGTTCTTGCTAAAGCTGCTTCCGGAGCATTGGAGATGATTAATTATATCACTGTACGAAACCTCGCCGAAACACTCCACGAACTTCATAAAGCAGGTTTTATCAGCTTTGGACTCGATTCAGAAGGTGAATACCCTCTAGAAACAGCATTAACAGGAAAAAAAATTGCCCTTATTTTAGGAGCAGAAGGGAAAGGCTTACGTAAAAAAACACGTGAAACCGTTTGCGCATTAACACGCCTTGATATGCCTGGAAATATTAAATCATTAAATGTTTCAAATGCAGCAACAATAGCGCTTTATGCGACGCACAAATATCTTAGATCGTAGTTTTTAATTTTTTTCGTGACATATCAAAAAAACCAATCAACAAAAAACCTGAAAAAAAACCACCAATATGAGCCTCCCATGCTATTGAAACACCATCGCCTTCAAAGAGAAAAGATGAAATACCTATGATAAAATCAACACTTAGCCATATACTCAGGTAAATAAGTACACTCCTTGAACACAGCGCTTTTTTAATAGACAATAAAGAGCTTAAAAATCTTTCATTTTGCGTAGCACCCTCCAAATAGCTCCAAAGAAAATCATAACGTGCAATAGCACCCATCATTCCAGACACTACGCCCGACGCACCGACAACTGATATTGCACTCTCTTGGTGAAATACAAAATAAGTCAACACAGCGACAATAGCTGTTAACACCCAAAAAATTAAAAAACGAAAACCACCAATATATCTCACCAAAGGAGACCCAAAAACCAAAAGCCAAGCCATGTTAATAGCAACATGTTTAAAACTACTATGCATAAAGGAATAACTAATAATCGTATAACAAAATGCTAAGGGCTCAGTCTTAAATAACACTGGTGTAAATGCAAATAAATCAAGACTTTCAATATAGAATTGATGAGAAAAAAGATATTGAGAAACAAAATAAATACAAAAACAAAGTGCTATCAAAACAACTATAATAAATGGAACATTCAATAATGGTTCTTTAGGTTGTTCTGGAAAAAACGATCCATCATTATATTGATATTTGGCATCTTTCATCGTATAAAATCTCATACTTTCTGTAGAATTGACAGTGCTTTGCACAAAAACATATCAAGGCTTGGATAATTAAAGAAGCCTTAAGCTTAATGTTTATTCGGTTCCTATTGCTAATTCTAGATACCGCTCAATGAAAATATTTGTTTCTTTTATAATAAGATATTAAAAATATCATTCACAAAGCCACTGCACCATAATAAACTTAAACTGAAGCCAGTCAGTTAATTAAAATCTTTCTTACCAAGGCATGTATTTTGATGTTTTATCTATTTAATACACGGCTCAACAAAAAAATGACCCTATCTTAGTGAGAAAAAATTTTATAAATTCATGTATATTTCTCTATAGAAGATAATGATTGTCGTTTAGTAATTTTATAATCCACATTGTTACAAAAGATTATATATACAAAACAAACAATTTGCCTTTCAAAAGCGCAAATATCTCCTTTTTCAGCATCTAACTACTCTCGTTTTAAAAAGTTGCATTTAGCTGTTTTAAAATAGAACTATAAAACAATAAGCTGTCTTCTAGCCTCCTCTTATAAAAAATCATTGAGCAGAAAGGTTCTAAGAATTCTGTTTACAGTCTTTTAACCACACATCATAGATAGGATGTTCGACAGCATTCAAACCAGGACTATCTGCAAACATCCATCCTGTAAAAATACGCCGGACCTTTTTATCTAACATAATCTCATTCACTTCGACAAAACCAGTTGTACGGGTTGGCTCATCCTTGGAGCTCGTATAACATGCTCGTGGCGTTACTTGTAAAGCACCGTATTGATAAACTTCACCAAGAGAAACTTCAAAACGCGTAGTTATACCCGTAATTTTATCAAGACCAGAAAAAACAGCAATTCCATTGCTAACACGTTCAGCTTGCACTTTATAAACCGTGGAAAAGACCACAAGCTCCCCTATGAAAAAATATCCCAATCCTAACAATAAAAAAGCTCTCATCACATCAAATCAATCACATTTAAAAAATTCTATTTACAAAACAGTACGAATTAAGGAAAAAAAATACACATACACTAAGAAACTATTTTTTAGGCGACCATGCATCATAATCTTCATGCACACAAGAAGGTTTACCACTATAAGGAATAGCTCCTTTTGGACGATAAGCTTCACTTGTTCCTGTCATATTAGCAACATGGGGTTTTTCCCACTCATATGGGCGATAATCCTCCTGCGTTGGAGGGATATCACAGCGATGATGAATCCAACCATGCCAACCTGGTGGAATAGTAGAGGCTTCAGAATAATCTTTATAAATGACCCAACGGCGCGGATAACCATCTTTATGAGTTCCCCCTTCATAATAAATATTTCCAAACTGATCTTCCCCTATCCGCTTGCCTTTACGCCATGTGAAAAAGCGTGTGTTTATAGTATTGCCATTCCACCATGTAAAGATTTGCTTAAAAAAACGAGCCATCTGCTATTCCATTCATTTAATATGCTCATAAAATCAATTGCTGAAAACAAAATTAACTGGTAGAATCATTGACAGTTTCACTTGATAGGTAAATGCATATCCAATAGCTATAAAAATATCACATTTGTTGGTTTTTTCTACCCCATAAAACTTAATCTATGCCGAGTTTCATCTTAACCAACTCATTAACAGTTTGAGGATTTGCCTTTCCAGATGTTGTTTTCATAACCTGTCCAACAAACCAACCAGCTAAAGCAGGTTTTTGTTTAGCTTGTGCAACTTTATCAGAATTGTTGGCAATAATTTCATCTACAGCTCTCTCTATAGCCCTTGTGTCTGTCACCTGCTTCATATTACGTTCTTCTACAATCTGACGCGGATCCCCACCTTCATTCCAAATAATTTCAAAGAGATCTTTAGCAATTTTTCCAGAAATAGTTCCTTCCTTGATCAAATCAATGATGCTTCCCAATTGATCTGGTGATACTGGTGTCTCTTCAATCACACGGTTGTCTCTATTTAAAGCACCCAAAAGATCATTAATCACCCAATTTGCAACTGTTTTTGCATCACGTCCATGCGCTACTTTTTCAAAATAATCAGCAATAGCTCTTTCTGTCACAAGAATAGAAGCATCATATGCCGTCAATCCCATCTCCTTGATAAAACGTATCTTTATATCATCAGGCAATTCAGGCAATTCAGCCGCTAAAGAATCAATAAATTCTTGATCAAATTCCAATGGTAAAAGATCAGGATCAGGAAAATAACGATAGTCATGCGCTTCTTCCTTTGAGCGCATAGACCGCGTTTCACCTTTAGAAGCATCAAAAAGACGAGTTTCCTGATCTATAACACCACCATCTTCTAAAATCGCAATTTGACGACGCGCTTCATATTCAATCGCTTGGCCAATAAAACGAATAGAATTAACATTTTTGATTTCACAGCGCGTTCCAAAACCCTCACCAGGGCGACGAACTGATACGTTAACATCCGCACGCATAGAACCTTCATCCATATTGCCATCACAGGTTCCTAAATAACGAACAATTGTACGCAATTTTGTCATATAGGCTTTAGCTTCATCTGATGAACGCATATCTGGCTTAGAAACAATTTCCATAAGCGCAACACCAGAACGATTAAGGTCTACAAAAGACATTGTTGGATGCTGATCATGCAATGATTTCCCTGCATCCTGCTCAAGATGCAACCTCTCAATTCCAACTTCGATATCCTCAAACTGGCCTTTTGAATCTGGACCAACAGATATGATAACTCTTCCCTCTCCTACAATTGGATAATGAAATTGAGAAATTTGATATCCTTGTGGTAAATCTGGATAAAAATAATTCTTACGATCAAAAACAGATCTCAGATTAATATGCGCCTTTAATCCCAAACCCGTTCTAACTGCTTGACAAACACATTCCTGATTAAGAACAGGCAACATACCAGGCATCGCTGCATCAATAAGCGATACGTGACTGTTTGGCTCAGCACCAAATTTTGTTGATGCACCTGAAAAAAGTTTTGAATTCGATATGATTTGCGCATGAACCTCCATACCGATGATGACTTCCCAATCACCTGTAGTTCCAGAAATAAAACGTTTAGAATCAGGAGTGCGGGTATCAATGATGTTCATTACCAATCCACTATTAATATTTTTCGAATACACTAATATGGCTAATCTAAAATCACTCTCAGCGCAAGCCTAGAACAGAAATCTCATAAAAAGCCACAACTTCATTGGGCTTGTCCTTTTAGGGTAAATATTAACCTTTTTTAGGTGCCTTTTTCTTAGATGGAACTTTTTCTACGGATTTTTTTACAGCAGATTTTTCCTTTTCTGGTTTTTTTTCTGTTAAATCTGTTTCGTCATATTCCTTCATCAGCTCTTCAACCGTAACTTCTTTATCTATGATTTTTATCTTTTCCAATAAATGATCAATGACTTTCTCTTCAAAAATTGGAGCACGTAGATTTGCAACAGCTTCTGGAGTCTTACGGAAAAAGTCCATAATTTCTTTTTCTTGTCCAGGATATTGACGCACTTGATCAAAAACTGCTGCTTTTAGCTCATCCTCACTTACTTTAACACCAACCTTCATTCCAATTTCAGAAAGCACCAAACCAAGACGAACACGACGCTGTGCAAGCACACGATATTCCTCCTGTGCCTGCTCTTCTGTGACGCCTTCATCTTCAAAACTGCGACCAGCCTTTTTTAAATCGTCATTAACCTGAGCCCATATATTGTTAAATTCAATTTCTAAAAGCCCTTCAGGAATCTCAAAATCGTAATCAGCATCTAAAGCATCAAGAATTTGACGCTTAATTTTTTGACGTGTCATTGAGCCATATTGATTTTCAATCTGCCCACGAATAACTTCACGTAAGCGATCTAGAGATTCTAAACCAACTTTCTGTGCTGCTTCATCATCAATCTTTAGTTCATCCGGTTTAGAGATAGCCTTAACAGTGATGTCAAATTCTGCATCCTGACCGGCCAAATGCACTGCATTATAATTATCAGGAAATTTAACAGAAATTGTTTTCGTGTCACCTGCTTTCACGCCAACCAATTGCTCCTCAAAACCAGGAATAAATTGCTTTGATCCGAGAATCAGTTGCGCATCATTCTCTGTCCCACCCTCAAATGGCTCTCCTCCAACTTTACCAAGATAATCTATTGTAATACGATCCCCTTCTTCAGAAAGGCCCTCTTTTAGTGAATAACTACGCGTGGAAGCAAGAACGCGCTTTACTTGATCATCAATCTCTTGTTCAGGAATAGTTGCAATTTCACGAGTAATTTCAATATGTTCAAAGTCTTTAATTTCAAATTTTGGCAAGACTTCATACTTTAAACTAAAAATAAAATCGGCTTTGCCATCCAAGGTTTGTTCATTTTCATTTATATCAATTTGCGGCTGCATCGCTGAACGTTCATTACGGTCAGCTAAAATGGAATGGGGTGCATCACTGATAATTTCATTGAGAATTTCCGCCATAAAAGACTTGCCGTACATTTTTCGTAAATATCCAGCAGGTACCTTACCAGGACGAAAACCATTAAGCTTGATCTTACCTTTGGTATCATCTAACCGTTCATTCAATTTTTTTTCTAAATCTCTCGCCGGAACCACGATCTTAATTTCGCGCTTCAGTCCTTTATTAAGCGTCTCGGTAACCTGCATAAACAACCTTCATTTTCCTTAAGGAGAGGGATAACCCTACTCTGATAATAACTACATTCTAACACTTGAGTGTTAAATCACCATAAAGCAGAACCTGAGCACATAAAATAGCGCTCGAGTAATCCCTTTGGTGCGGATGGAGGGACTCGAACCCCCACGGTATCCCGCCAGAACCTAAATCTGGTGCGTCTACCAATTTCGCCACATCCGCTAAACTTATAAGTCAGTAACCTTATATAAGCGGCGTCTCTATACCATTAATTAGAGAAAAAAAGCAAACAAATATATTTAAAAATCTAAACACATATCATTCTTTATAAATTGCAAAAATAAAATCTACTCTTTTCACACAGGGTAATTTTCGCTAAAAACAGGTTATGTTAAATATATCCAATGCTCCAATCCATATCATCGGTGGTGGTCTTGCAGGCAGTGAAGCAAGTTGGCAAATTGCTCAATCAGGAATCCCCGTTATTTTACATGAAATGCGGCCTCAAAAAAAATCTGATGCCCATAAAACCGATAAACTTGCAGAATTGGTCTGTTCAAATTCATTCCGTTCCGATGATTCATCAACAAATGCTGTAGGACTTTTACACAGCGAAATGCGACTGGCAAACTCGCTAATTATGAAGGCCGCTGATGCCAACAAGATACCAGCAGGAAGCGCTCTTGCCGTTGACCGCGATGAATTTGCAAAAACCATTACGATAGCGCTAGAAAATCACCCGCTTATAACAATAAAACGTGAAGAGATTCGAGAGCTTCCAGAAGAGTGGCATCATATTATTATTGCAACTGGCCCTCTCACTTCACCAGATCTTTCTCAAACGATACAAGCAATAACTGGGGCAGAATCTCTTTCTTTTTTTGATGCTATCGCGCCTATTGTTTATACTGATAGTATCAATTTGGATATTTGTTGGTATCAGTCTCGCTATGATAAAATCGGACCTGAGGGAACAGGAAAGGATTATCTTAATTGCCCCCTTGATAAAGAACAGTATGAAACATTCGTTCAAAAATTAAAAAATGCGGAAAAAACTGAATTCCGTGATTTTGAAAAAACCCCTTATTTTGATGGATGCCTACCAATTGAAATTATGGCTGAACGTGGCTTTGAAACTCTCAGACATGGCCCCATGAAGCCTATCGGATTAACTAATGCTCATAATCCCACAGTAAAACCTTATGCCGTTGTACAATTACGCCAAGATAATAAGCTCGGAACCCTTTATAATATGGTCGGCTTTCAAACAAAACTAAAATATGGTGAGCAAATTCGTATTTTTAGAACGATCCCTGGTCTTGAGAAAGCAGAGTTTGCACGTCTTGGTGGGCTTCATCGTAATACCTATCTTAACTCACCCATCATTCTTGATCAAACCCTTCGCTTGAAACAAAGACCACAGTTGCGTTTTGCGGGACAAATTACTGGATGTGAAGGTTATGTAGAATCATCAGCAATAGGGCTTCTCGCTGGGCGTTTTGCCGCTGCTGAATATCATCATAACGTTCCTTCTTTACCGCCATTAACCACAGCGTTTGGAGCTCTTTTGAATCATATTACCAATGGGCACATTGTAACACATGAAACTGAAAAACAATCTTTTCAACCAATGAATATAAATTTAGGACTTTTTCCCCCTATTGCTTCTAGGGAGTATTTAGGAATACGCTTGCCAAGCAAAGAAAAGAAATTAGCAAAAAAACGAGCGCTAACCTCTAGAGCTCTAAATGATTGTACTCAATGGTTAGCAGAAAAAACTATATAGTCTCTTTTTATGAAAATATATTTACCTCTAACATATGCAAAAAAAACAATATCCCCATCCCTTGTGCAAAAATCACCTTCCAGCCTTTTTATTATGATGCTGAATATCTGCAAAGCAGCGTAATGAATTTCAAAAAGTTCTCACGATGAATAAAAATTTTCCCCACCGTAAAAAAACTAAATATATTTCGATCAGTTAAAATGCGTAACACTATAAAATATACAATAGTAATTAAGGGAAATCAAATATAGATCCGATTCCCCACAATAATAGCTTTCTGATTAATTTTGTTATGTAAAAAAACTATGTATAACACACCGGCACAACAAAACTAAAATAGGCTTTGTAATTCACATGAATCTCTACAGCGATATATTTTATTGAAAATATTCAAATAAATATATTTATTTACAAACTCTACAAAAATTCCGAATTCACCCTAAAAAGCGCCGGTACTCTTTGAAGAAGAGTGCGCGCTGTAACTATCCATATAAAAAGCACAGTTATAAAACAACTTTTAAAAAAGCACTTATAAATATATTAGTTTTTTTTAGTATTGTTCAAATTATTTTTTATTAACAGCTTCTTTTAGAGTTTTCCCTGCAGAAAATTTTGGCACAGAACGTGCTGGAATATTTATTTCAGCACCTGTTGAAGGATTACGCCCCTTTGTAGCAGCACGGTGAGAAACTTCAAAAGAACCAAAACCTGGAAGACGAACATCCCCTCCTGAAGCTAAAGCCTCCGTTACAGAAGCAATAAAAGCATCAACAACAGAGCCAGCTTGCGCTTTCGAAACACCTGCCTTTTCAGCAACGGAGCTAATTAATTCACTTTTATTCATAGAATATTTCCTTTCCCTATATTACCGGATAATACAACTTAACCGTGTTATTGGTTAGTTTATTGAAAAGTACAACAAACAGAAGCCTTATTTTTATTCAGAACATTGTTTTTTAGCAATAATCACAGTTATTCACGGAATTTTTCACTTTTTTTTCAAAATAAATAAAAAAATACTATGAATACGCCCCTTATCGCTGGGAAAATGCCATTGCAAACGAAATTAATGAATCAGTGCGCAATTTGTATTCCTTCATTATCGCTTTCTGACCTCATAGGTACAGGCTCTTTGGAAGGTTCTATCCATTCAATGGGTTCGGGAAAACGAACCAGAGCATATTTCAGAACTTCACTCACATGATTTACTGGAATAATCTCCATATTATTTTTAACATCATCAGGAATATCAACCAAATCTTTTGCATTTTCTTCAGGAATAAGTACTTTTTTTATACCTCCTCGAAGAGCAGCTAGTAGTTTTTCTTTCAAACCACCAATCGGTAAAACACGTCCACGTAAAGTGATTTCTCCGGTCATTGCAATATCTTTATGTACCGCTATCCCTGTTAGCACTGAAACAATTGCTGTCACCATTGCAATTCCAGCTGATGGTCCATCTTTTGGTGTAGCACCCTCTGGAACATGAACATGGATATCACGTTTATCAAAAAGCGGGGGTTCAATACCAAAATCAACAGCACGAAAGCGTACATAAGATGCTGCCGCTGAAATTGATTCCTTCATAATATCACGCAAATTTCCCGTGACAGTCATCTTCCCCTTGCCTGACATCATAACCCCTTCAATGGTCAACAGCTCTCCACCAACTTCTGTCCACGCAAGCCCTGTCACAACACCAATTTGATTTTCTCCTTCAATCTGGTTGTAATGGTAACGCTTAACGCCTAAGAAATCATGAATATTATCTTCTGTAATCTTTACAGATCTCTGATGTGTTTTAAGAATTTTTGTAACTGATTTACGAGCAATCTTCATCAATTCACGCTCAAGACTA
The DNA here is from genome assembly GCF_000273375.1 of Bartonella birtlesii IBS 325. NCBI lineage: Bacteria > Pseudomonadati > Pseudomonadota > Alphaproteobacteria > Hyphomicrobiales > Bartonellaceae > Bartonella > Bartonella birtlesii. The sequence continues at coordinate 1,115,857 of NZ_CM001557.1, read as the reverse complement.
CGAACCCCCGCTTCACGTGTATAGAATTGAATAATAGATTTTATAGCACCATCAGAAACGTTGAACTCTTTTTTAGACAAACAGTGGTCTTTTAATGCTTTTGGTAAAAGATGCTGTCTAACAATCTCCATTTTCTCAGATTCAGTATAGCCAGCAATACGAATAATTTCCATTCTATCCATTAACGGTCCTGGAATGTTAAGTGTATTGGCAGTAGTAATAAACATGACATCAGAGAGATCATATTCGACTTCCAAGTAGTGGTCAATGAATGTAGCATTTTGCTCAGGATCAAGTACTTCTAATAAAGCTGATGAAGGATCTCCACGGAAATCTTGTCCCATTTTATCAATTTCATCCAGCAAAAAAAGTGGATTAGATTTTTTTGCTTTTTTCATGGACTGAATAATTTTTCCAGGCATAGAACCAATATATGTTCGACGATGTCCACGAATTTCTGCTTCATCCCGCACCCCCCCTAATGAAATACGAACATATTCACGTCCCGTTGCTTTTGCAATAGAGCGGGCTAGTGATGTTTTTCCTACACCAGGAGGACCTAACAAACAAATAATAGGGCCTTTTATTTTTGATGCTCGACTTTGTACTGCTAAATATTCAACGATTCGCTCCTTGACCTTTTCAAGACCAAAGTGCTCATTATTCATAACTTTTTCAGCAAAATCTAAATTGTTTTTAATTTTCGATTTTTTGCCCCAAGGCATTGCCAATAACCAATCAAGGTAATTACGTACAACTGTTGCCTCTGCAGACATAGGAGACATATTTCGTAATTTTCTTAACTCTGCCCCAGCTTTTTCGTGTGCCTCTTTGGAAAGCTTTGTTTTCTTGATACGTTCATCTAATTCAGAGAGCTCATCACGGCTATCATCACCCGTCCCTAACTCTTTTTGAATAGCCTTCATCTGTTCATTGAGATAATACTCTCGTTGATTTTTTTCCATCTGCCGTTTAACATGCGAGCGAATACGCTTTTCAACCTGTAAAACAGAAATTTCTCCTTCCATGAAAGACAAAACACGTTCAAGACGATCGCGTACAGGTAAGAGTTCTAATATTTTCTGCTTTTCTGAAAGCTTAATCATCAAATGAGAAGCGATTGTATCAGCAAGCTTAGAAGGATTATCAATTTGGCCAATAGCATTGACAACTTCAGGAGAAATTTTTTTATTCAGTTTTACGTAATTTTCAAAATAAGTAATTACCGATCTTGAAAGTGCTTCAATCTCAACATCATTCTCTTTCGGTTCTTCTGTAATAGTTGCAAAAGCCTGATGATAATCTTCACTCAAAGCAAATTGGTTAATTTTTGCGCGTGCAGTGCCTTCAACCAAAACTTTTACCGTACCATCAGGAAGCTTCAAGAGTTGAAGAATATTCGCAAAGGTACCAATATCATAAATATCTTCTGATTTTGGATCATCATCAGAAGCATTCTTTTGTGTCGCCAACAGTATTTGCTTATCCACCGCCATTGTTTCTTCAAGAGCGCGAATTGATTTTTCTCGCCCCACAAAAAGCGGAACAATCATATGTGGGAAGACAACAATATCACGAAGAGGCAAAACAGCGTAAACCTCCTCTCTTATTTCATCTGTCTTTTCATCAATATATTGCATAACTCTCCTTTCTGGAGCCTATGAGTCTATCCACTACAAATGCCTATCTTTAGAAAACTTTCAGTTTCACACAACACATGAAGTGGTAACTAGAAACACATAAATCAAGCACTACAACTATAATATCCAAAAACATCCATCCTTAAATGGTGTTCATTATTACTTCTTATATCATACAACGTCATGCCGATACATTTTCTTTATCTTCTGTACGTTCTGAGTAAATATAAAGAGGACACGCTTTTCCATCTGCCACATCACTTGAAATGACCACTTTTTGGACACCTTCAAGTGCTGGTAGTTCAAACATTGTCTCAAGAAGTATCTTTTCCATAATAGAACGTAAACCACGTGCACCGGTTTTACGCTCAATTGCCTTCTTAGCAATAACCCGTAACGCATCTTCATGAAATGTTAACTCAACATTCTCCATCTCAAAAAGACGCTGATATTGCTTTACCAATGCATTTTTAGGTTGTGATAAAATTTGAACAAGAGCGTTAACATCTAAATCCTCTAAAGTTGCTACAATAGGAAGACGACCAATAAACTCTGGTATCAAACCAAACTTTATAAGATCTTCAGGCTCTAAATCACGAAAAATTTCACCAACACAACGCTCATCAGGCGCTTTAACGGTAGCAGAAAAACCAATAGAAGTTTTTTCACCACGCCCAGAAATAATACGCTCTAAACCAGCAAAAGCTCCCCCACAAATAAACAAAATATTTGTTGTATCAACTTGAAGAAATTCTTGTTGTGGATGTTTTCTCCCACCTTGAGGAGGAACAGAAGCAATTGTTCCTTCCATAATTTTTAGCAATGCTTGTTGAACCCCTTCTCCCGAAACATCTCTTGTAATAGAAGGATTATCAGCTTTACGAGAAATTTTATCAACCTCATCGATATAAACAATACCACGCTGTGCACGTTCAACATTATAGTCAGCAGCCTGAAGAAGCTTTAAAATAATATTTTCAACGTCCTCACCTACATAGCCTGCTTCAGTCAATGTGGTCGCATCGGCCATGGTAAAAGGCACATCGATAATACGTGCCAGTGTTTGTGCGAGATAAGTTTTACCGCACCCTGTTGGTCCAACAAGAAGAATATTCGATTTTGCTAACTCAATATCATTGCTCTTAGACTGATGCACAAGTCGCTTATAATGATTATGTACAGCAACAGAAAGAACACGCTTTGCATGTTGCTGACCAATAACGTAGTCATCAAGAACTGTTATAATTTCCTGTGGAGTAGGAACACCATCACGTGCCTTAATCCCAGAAGATTTATTTTCTTCACGAATAATATCCATGCAAAGCTCTACACATTCATCACAAATGAATACCGTTGGCCCTGCGATGAGCTTACGCACCTCATGCTGACTTTTGCCGCAGAACGAGCAATAGAGAGTATTTTTTGATTCGTTCCCGCTATTGCCGATTTTGCTCATTTCTCTTTCCTTTCACCACGATATATGAATACTTCGTCTTTCCAAAGGAAGTTTTTCATAAAGAAAATTATTAAAACATATAAAAAACCTAGGTATCATACTATCTTCAGATGTTTTTCTCTTAATTTTCGCGATACTTTTACAAATTCTTTCTTTAAAGTAGTTCTTTTTTCTATAAAAACTCTTAATCTTTCTCAGTTTCTGCACGGTATTGTATAACATCATCAACTAAGCCAAATTGTTTGGCTTCCTCCGCAGTCATAAAATGATCACGATCAAGAGTTCTCTCAATAACCTCATAATCCTGGCCTGTATGTTGGACATAAATTTCATTTAAACGCTGTTTCATTTTTATAATATCTTGCGCATGCCGTTCAATATCTGAGGCCTGACCCTGAAAACCTCCAGACGGCTGATGTACCATAATGCGCGCATTTGGTAATGTAAAACGGTGACCTTTTGCTCCAGCTGTTAAAAGTAATGATCCCATAGATGCAGCTTGCCCCATGCAAAGCGTAGAAACAGGAGGGCGAATAAACTGCATAGTATCATAAATTGCCATACCGGATGTCACAACACCACCAGGTGAATTAATATAAAGACTAATCTCTTTTTTAGGATTTTCCGCTTCCAAGAAAAGCAATTGTGCACAAACAAGCATTGCCATACCATCTTCAACCGGACCATTAATAAAAATAATCCGCTCTTTTAAAAGACGAGAAAAAATATCATAGGCCCGCTCACCGCGATTGGTTTGTTCAATAACCATAGGCACAAGGCTTAATGCTGTTTTCATTAGATCTCTCATGTTTTTACTTTCTGTTCATATAACAATCGCTCTTTATGCATTCAATGCTCTTTTCCATAGGCTAATAATACTCTCTTACGCAAGCCATAATCAATGCTCTTTAGACAAGATTAAAATTCCAGTGGTTAAAATAGCAATAATAACTCTATCTGAAAAAATCATCTGCATCAGCAATGCGAGACACTGCCCAATGATAAAAACTACCTTTCTTAGGTTTTTGAGTAGTCATCATCTTTCTGTGAATATGAAACCCTATCAAACGTGGATCTGCAAGTAGCTTAACCCCAAAAACTGGATCAAAAATGCGTTCAGTTTTTCGTCCAGTCCAATAATAAAAAGTTTCTTTTTCCTTTGCTTCATGAAAAAAACCATATCGTTTGGCTAATCGTGAAATACCATCATTGCCAAATATTGTAACTCCAAGATTTCCTGGTAAAATTGGCATTTTTTTCCTCTTCAACCAGAATGGTTTCCAAACACGACGTTTAAACCCAAGCCAATGAGGAACCATTTCTGTACTTGCCCAATAATCTTCGAACACCTTTATAATAGGGTTATCAGAAGGAAAATAAAGTGCAGAAACTCCTACTCTTACAGCATTTTCTCGTGCGAGCCAAACCTTATTCGCATCTGGATGAAATTGTTTAACCAAATAAACATCTGTATCTAACCACACACCTTGTTGATATTTCATCAACATAACACGAAAAAAATCCGAAAACTGAACAATTGTACAGCCTTGTTTATCATCAGAAAAATTTGGATCAAGGCGATAAATTGCTGAGCGTGGTAGAATTGATTCGGCTGCATATAATTCAACACCAACAGGGAGATTATCTATTTTTTTGTCATAACTGAAAAGTTTAACACGTTGCCCAGTTTTAACCATGGAGGACAAACAAAGTCTATCAACCAGTCTTAATTTTCCACTATACCAAAAAGTGCAAATATCCATAGGTAATAGATCAAAAATATTCTAAACTTACACGAAAGAGCTGCTCGACATCACGAACACATTCGACAAGAGCAAAAATTACTATTCGATCGCCAGACAAAATACGTGTATCTGCCGAAAGTTGTATTATGGTCTTATTGCGATAAATTGCACCAATTCTTAACCCCTCTGGTAAAGCTAGCTCTGACAATGATTTACCAACCAATGAAGAGGTTTGCATTACTTCAGCTTCAATAATTTCTGCCTGCCCATTAAAAACTGAATGAACAGCACGAATACGACCTCGACGCATTTGTTGCAAAACTCTTGATATCGTAACACTATGTGGATTAAGATAGGCGTCTACACCAACGGCACGGCTAAACTCTTGGTACGCGACATTATTTATCAATACCATATTGGCTTTGCATCCTAATCTTTTAGCGATAATAGCACTTAAGAGATTGACCTGATCTTGGTTGGTCAGTGTAATTATTAAATCGGCCTGATCAATTCCAGCGTCTTGAAGAATTACTGGATCTAATACATTCCCATATAAGACAGTTGTTTTTTCAAGTTGATCAGCGATTGTGAGTGCTCTCTCTCTCTGCGATTCTATAATTTTTAATCTTAATTTATGAAGGCGTTTTTCAATAGCCTGAGCAACATAAAGACCAATGTGACCACCTCCTGCAATAATCATGCGGTGGGCATCTTGCTCTTTATGACCAAAAAGACCAACCGCACGGCGCATCTGATCGCGAGCTGCCACAAGATAAGTTATATCGCCAACACGCAATTGCGTCTTTGAATGTGCAATCAATAATTCTGAACCACGCTTAATCGCTGTCACTGTTGTATGAAGATCTGGAAAAAGCTCCGTTAATTGCCGCAAAGGCGTATTAATAACTGGACAATCTTCCATACATTCCAAAGCTAATGCAACAATATCATCATTACAAAAATAAAGAACATCTATCGCCCCAGGTAGAGCAATACGACGTAGAACCATTTCTCCAACTTCAACTTCTGGTGAAATAACCACATCGATGGGAATATTCTCTCTAGAAAAAAGCGTTTTATAACGCGGTTCTAAATAAGATTGTGAACGAATACGCGCTATTTTTGTTGGGACATTAAATAAGGAATGTGCTACTTGGCAAGCTACCATATTGACTTCATCAAATAAAGTTACGGCAATCAACATATCTGCTTTGTCTGCATCGGCAGCCAAAAGAACCTCGGGCCGTGAACCATGACCAACAAAACCTCTCACATCTAACGTATCACGAATTTTTTCAATCAATCTTGTCTCAATATCAATAACAGTAACATCATGATTTTCAGCGGCAAGACGCTCTGCTATTCCATAACCAACTTGTCCTGCACCACAAATAATAACACGCATAACTTTAAGAAACTCCAAGCGCTTTTAGTTTACGGTGCAAAGCTGAACGCTCCATACCTATAAATTCAGCTGTACGAGATATATTTCCACCCAAACGCCCAATCTGCGCTACCAAATACCTCTTTTCAAATAACTCCCGTGCTTCACGCAACGGTAAATCCATTATACTCTCATCTGTATCCATTTGAATGCGTGGTAAAGAATCGCTTACTTCTCTAGGAAGAAATTCCGCTGTTATTGGGCCATCCCCATCACGCACAAGAATGAGAAGACGTTCAATATTATTGCGTAATTGCCGTATATTACCTGGCCAAGAGTGTGTTTGCAAAATAGCTATCACATCCTCACTAATCTCACGTGGCTTAATCCCAGCCTGCTGTGATATTGTTTTCACAAAATGGCGTACAAGCTCTGGAATATCTTCACGACGCGCTGACAGAGGTGGAACAGTAATAGGAACAACTGACAGACGATGAAAGAGATCTTCTCTAAAGCGTCCATCTGATATGAGATTTTCAAGATTTTGTGCTGTTGAAGAAATGATACGCACATCCACCTTAACACGTTTTGTACCACCAATTCTCTCAAATGTTTGTCCTGTCAAAACTCGAAGTATCTTTCCTTGAGTCTCACATGGCATATCAGCAATTTCATCAAGATATAATATTCCACCATGTGCTTCCTCTAATGCACCGATTTTGCGCTCTCCTCCTTCCATTTCACTACCAAATAATTCTATTTCCATTCTCTCTGGAGTAATCGTTGCAGCATTTATTGTAACAAATGGCCCATTTGAACGCGTGGAAAGTGCGTGAATAGCACGAGCAACCATCTCTTTGCCCGCCCCTGAGGGACCTGTTATCATAACGCGACTATTCGTTGGTGCTACTTTCTCTATGATTTGGCGCAAATGTTTTATAGCGGTTGATGTTCCGAGAAGTTCTAATGTCTCACTCGAACGCTTTCGTAGTTCTAAAAGCTCACGTTTTAAACTTGAGTTTTCAAGAGTTCGTTCCGCAACTAAAACAAGTCGATCAGCTTTAAAAGGCTTTTCAATAAAATCATATGCCCCTCGTTTTATAGCAGAAACAGCTGTCTCAATATTACCATGACCAGAGATCATAACCACCGGAAGAGCAGGATAGCGCGTTTTAATCTCATCAAGTAGTGCTAGCCCGTCAAGACGGCTCCCTTGTAACCAAATATCTAAAAAAATAAGCTTTGGGATACGTGCATTAATTTGTGCTAAAGCTTCATCAGAATTACAGGCAACACGTGTTTCATAACCTTCATCATCTAAAATACCAGCAACAAGCTCACGAATATCTGCCTCATCATCAACAATTAAGATATCTGACACCATTCTATTCCCCTATTTTACAACCTGTAGCTTGTGTAATACTACCTTGCTTAACCCCATCCGCCGGAAATATCAAACGGATCATTGCACCACGGCCATCATAAAAACTCTTCGGCGCATCATGTAACTCCATCGTACCACCATGATCTTCAATAACTTTGCGTACAATAGCTAACCCAAGCCCAGTTCCCTTTTCTCGCGTTGTGATATAAGGTTCTAATAGTTTTTGTCTTTGCTCTTTAGGAAGTCCTTTACCGTTATCAATAACATCTACAACCACACATCCTTTCTTACAATAAGAACGTACAAAAATATGACCGTGGATATTTTCTTCTCGCATAACAGAATCTATCGATTCGCTAGCATTTTTAATAACATTACAAAAGGCTTGCACAATGAGACGATTATCAAATGCGCCCAAAAGTGCTGTACTCCCCAAATCTTGCTCAAAATAAATATCATGGCGTGTAACTTCTATCAAGAAACATGCTTCACGCAGCAATCCACGGATATCTAAAACATTCATCTGCGGTTTAGGCATACGTGCAAAAGAAGAAAACTCATCAACCATACGCCCGATATCTCCAACTTGGCGAATAATCGTATCGATACAGCGTTCAAAGACTTCTCGATCTTGTGTAATAACTTTGTTGTAACGTTTACGAATCCGTTCAGCCGATAATTGAATAGGTGTAAGTGGGTTTTTAATTTCGTGTGCAATACGGCGTGCAATATCCGCCCATGCAGATGTACGTTGTGCCGCAACAAGATCTGTAATATCATCAATGGTTAGAACCCAAGATTGCCCCTGTCCGTCATCCTCTTCCATGGTAATTTGTACATTACAAACACGTTCCTGTCCTGCCACACTTAAAGTGACCTGTTCACGGTGATTTTTACGTTCTAGCGAACGCGCAAATTGAAAAACCTGCCAAATTTCAGCACTTAATGATAATAAGCTGTGTCCAATAACTTCTTCAGAACAAATATCAAACATTGTTTCCATAGACCTATTGATAATTGTAATATCGCCATTATCATCAATACCAGCTACCCCTGCTGTTACGCCAGACAAAACAGCTTCAGAAAAACGTCTTCTTTCATCAATTTGATCGCGCACTGCAATCAACTCATTACGCCGACTTTTTAATTCACTGACCATATAATTAAATGTTTTCGATAGCTGCCCTATATCCCCATCTTTTGCTCGTACTGGCACAAAAATTTCCATATCTCCAGCAGCTACATTATCAGCAGCACTAATAAGAAGACGTATAGGACGCACCAAACGATCAGCAACAGCAATACCAGCCCAAATAGCTGATAAGAATAAACTAAAAAAAAGGCACAGATAAAGCATACCAAATGCGATTTGTGTTAGCAGGCGGTTTTCATTTAAATCACGGTAACGATCTGTATTGACTTCTGTCAAACGCAAAGCAGATAAAACTTCTTTATCAACATCGCGTACCAAATACAAAAATGTGTTGGGAATATTCGTAAATTTTAAAATAATACCAAAATAATCATGAATCCCTGGTTGAAAAGAAAAAGGCCTAGCACTCGTTGCAAGCTCAATAAGATGCGAGGGAGGAATCGGCAACTTATCCTCATCACCAAGATTACTCGATATAAAAATAGTCCCGCTTGCACTTAACAAAAATGCACCACGCAAATTGCGCCCTATAGCATGACGTGTCAATTGCATCTTATATTCAGCAGGATTGCGCTCTAAAAGCTTTTTGTTATCAAGTGCAAAAGCCATAGCGTAGGATAAATTTTTCAAATTTTGTAGCATTTCATCCGCATAAGCATTCGCTAAATCGATAGAAGAGCCGACAATTTGCCGTGTTGTCGTATCAAACCATCGGTCGAGTCCTAAATTCAGTGCAGGCCCCGACACAAGAGCTACAGCAACAGCTGGCATTGTTGCAACAAGTGCAAATAACGAAATAAGACGCACATGAAGACGAGAACCTGCGCGTCTTGAGCGCCACGCACGAATGATGGGGACCATCTCATAAAAAACAATAATCACGAGCCCTAAAACCCAGACACTGTTAATTCCTATAAGAATGAGAGTGACAGCTCTACTGGGAACAACAGGCGTTAACCCAATAAGAATGATAAATGAAACAGATGCTGTGAGCAAAGCCAACACAATAATTGTGATGCCTAAAAAAACATAAACCTTACTTAAGCGATACAACTCATCGTTATAAGCATTTTTATCTCCCTCTTGGAGATTTGTTACAGATACTGTATTCATGATTAGTTTACATATCCTTATCCCATTGCCTCATATAACCTCTTGTAGCAAAAATTGACAAGATCGGTATCACATTTAAAATAGAGAGCTAATCTATTAAGAGAGAAAGAACTTCTATATTTTTTAAATATCTTTAAAATAAAATGCATTCAGTAATAGTTTATAGAGGAGATGAGATGCGGTTAACTAAACAGACAAATTATGCACTCCGAATGCTTATGTACTGTGCAGATAATCAGGGATCTCTTAGTCGTATTTCAGAAATTGCCAAAGCATATGCCGTTTCCGAACTTTTTTTATTTAAAATCCTTCAACCACTTGTTGAAGCAGGTTTTATACAAACAGTACGCGGGCGTAATGGTGGCGTTAAATTAGCTAAACCCGCAGCAGAGATTTCGGTAGCTGATGTTGTAAAAGTCACAGAAGATAACTTTTCCATGGCAGAATGTTTCGATACTGCAGAATCTCATTGTCCATTGATAGATTTTTGTAGTTTAAATACTGCACTTCAAAAAGCATTAAATGCTTTTTTTGATGTATTATCAGTGATATCCCTTGCTGATCTTCAACGACCAACCTTTCAAAATAAATTCAAAACCAATAATCATAAAACAATAAACTAAAATATAAAAAGGAGATTAAATATTTCTATTGCAGCGATTATATTAGCCGCTGGACGCGGGAAAAGGGCAGGACCTCCACAGAAAATTCCAAAACAATATCGACTTTTGGGAAAAGAACCGGTTATTTGTCATACTGTACGTTGTTTTTTACAACATCCAGCTATTACAAAGATTGTTCTTGTTGTTCATCCAGAAGACCATAAAATCTGTGAAAAAGCTATCGCAGATTTTAAAGAACAATTCATTATCATTGAGGGAGGTGAGACGCGACAAATCTCTACCTTACATGGGCTTCATGCACTTAAAAATTTAAAGCCCCAATATGTGCATATCCATGATGGTGCGCGCCCCTTTATTGAAAAGCAACTTTTAGAAAGAATTCATGCCAGCATCAACCATCGAGAAGGTATTCTTCCCGTTCTCGCTGTTTCTGACACTCTCAAACGTGTAAATAGTGCACATCATGTTTTAGAAACAATTCCACGCACTCATCTTTATAGTGCACAAACCCCCCAGTGTTTTCCCTTTGACCTCATCTTAGCTGCTCATGAAAAAGCAAAACAAGTTGGCAAAAAAGATTTTACTGATGATTGTGCAATCGCAGAATGGTTTGGAATTCCTATACGTACTGTTCTTGGTGATCCTAATAATATAAAAATTACATGGCACGAAGATTTTAACACTGCACATTTATATCTCCAGAAAAAAATGCAGATATTTCCTGATATCCGCACCGGAAATGGTTATGATGTTCATTCTTTTGAAGAGGGAACTTTTCTTACATTATGTGGCATAAAAATTCCTTTTCATAAAAAATTAAATGGACACTCTGATGCCGATGTCGCTCTTCATGCTTTAACAGATGCCCTTCTCGCGACTCAGGGAGCAGGAGATATCGGCACCCATTTTCCTCCCTCTGATCCTCAATGGAAAAATGAATCATCAGAAATTTTTCTCCGTCATGCTCTTGATATTGTTAAACAAGCAGGTGGTCGTATCGCCAATGTTGATATCACGTTGATCGCCGAAGAACCTAAAATCGGCCCCTATCGTCAAACAATGAGAGAAAATCTTATGCGTATTCTCACAATTTCATCCGATCGAATTTCCATTAAAGCAACAACAAATGAAAAACTCGGATTTATTGGTCGTGGTGAAGGTATAGCAGCTTTTGCAACAGCGAGCGTCCTTTATCTAGGAGAAATTCCCAAATGACATATTTTTGTGAAAAACGAGCACGTGAAGTCCTTACAGCATGTCATCAAAAAGGTTTGCTTTTAACCACTGTTGAATCTTGTACAGGAGGCCTCATTGCTGCAAATCTTACACATATTGCAGGGTCATCAGATGTATTTGATTGTGGATTTGTTGTTTATTCAAATGAATCGAAAACACGCCTTGTTGGCGTATGCGCTGAACTTATAGAAAAATACGGTGCTGTTTCAAAGGAAGTTGCTCTTGCAATGGCTGAAGGTGGATTAAAATACTCACAAGCTGAAATTTCTGTTTCTGTAACAGGAATTGCTGGTCCTGGAGGAGCAGGCCTTAATAAACCTGTAGGGCTTGTACATTTCGCTGTTGCTTATAAAAATCATAAAACTTTGCACCAAGAGATGCACTTTGGAAATCTAGATCGTGATACCATACGTCAAAAAACTGCTGAACAGGCTTTAGAAATGGTCTTGAAATCTCTCAAATAAAAATTTTCGCATCTGATTCTGGGATTGCTTATCACCTGCAACTATAGTCCACATTGTATAACTTACCAATGAGTGTCATGCAAAAACGTTAACGGAATAAATTATATTACTGGAGGGCCATAAATTTGATGCGCACGCATTTCAAAAGCATCGGTGAATTTGTGAAAAGCAATATCAAACATTGAACCCATCACCAGCTTAAGCATTTTGCTTTTAAATTCATAATCAATAAAAAACTCTACATTACATGCATTACTACTCTCAATATCATGAAATGCCCAACGATTTTCAAGATACTTAAATGGGCCATCAATATATTTAACCTCTATCAAAGTTTTCTTTGGCTGAAGAAATACTTGAGTCGTGAAAGTTTCTCGGATAACCTTGTAGCCAACTATCATGTCAGCAAGAAGTAATGTCTTCTCCTCATATTCTTTGCGAGAGCGAATTATTAAGGCTTCACACATTGGTAAAAATTCAGGATAACGTTCAATATCTGCAACCAGATCAAACATTTCATTGGCACTATGAGAAATCTGCCGATGTGTTGTAAAAGTTGGCATAATTATCTCTGTAAAGCAAATTTTTCATCACGCGCCTTTTGCAAAATTGCGAAATCATCACCTGCATGATGAGATGAACGCGTCAGAGGATTAGAAGCCATATGTAAAAAACCCTTCACTTTACCAATCTTAGCAAAAGACTCAAATTCTTCAGGAGGCACAAAACGAATAACCGGATGATGCTTTCGTGTAGGCTGCAAATATTGCCCAATTGTCATAAAATCAACATCCGCAGAACGTAAATCATCCATCAATTGAAGAATTTCATTCCGCTCTTCTCCAAGGCCAACCATAATTCCTGATTTTGTAAAAATTGTTGGATCGAGTTCTTTAACGCGTTGTAATAACCGAATTGAATGAAAATAACGCGCTCCTGGACGGACCTTTAAATATTTAGAGGGAACTGTTTCTAGATTATGATTAAAAACATCAGGTTTAGCAGCAACAACAATTTCTAAAGCTTTATCTTTATGGCGAAAATCAGGTGTGAGAACTTCAATCGTTGTCTTGGGAGCTTTTTTACGAATAGCGTAAATAACTTTCGCAAAATGTTCAGCACCACCATCAGCAAGATCATCACGATCAACCGATGTAATCACGACATGCTTTAATTCCATCCGTGTAACAGCATCTGCCACACGTTCTGGCTCGTTCTCATCAACAGCAAGAGGAATACCTGTTGCAACATTACAAAATGCACAAGCCCGCGTACATATTTCACCCAAAATCATAAAGCTGGCATGACGCTTGCTCCAACATTCACCAATATTGGGGCATCCTGCTTCTTCACATACGGTCACTAATTTATGAGCACGGACAATACCATGCGTTTCTTTATAAATCGGTGATGTTGGTGCTTTTACGCGAATCCAATCCGGCTTTTTTTGAATGCTCGTATCGGGACGATGTGCCTTTTCAGGATGACGCAAACGTCTATTCGTAACTCTATCAACAACCGTAACCATTTAAACCTTTGCCTTATCAATATGGCATACCCATGAAATATAAATTTTTCATACAATCATGTCATCAAGCATTTAAAACTTGACCATAAGCATCCAACACACTTTCTTTCATCATTTCCGATAAGGTCGGATGCGGAAAGACAGTGTGCATCAATTCTTCCTCGGTTGTTTCAAGATTCATAGCAATGACAAAACCTTGAATCAGCTCTGTTACCTCTGCTCCTACCATATGTGCACCAAGAAGCTGTCCTGTTTTTTTATCAAAAATAGTTTTCACTAATCCTTGATCTTCACCCAAAGCAATCGCTTTGCCATTTGCTGAAAAAGAATAACGACCAACATGTATATCATAACCAGCTTCTTTTGCGGCCGCTTCTGAAAACCCTACAGAAGCAACTTGCGGTGTACAATATGTACAGCCTGGAATTTTTCTCTTATCAAGTGGATGAACATTCTGCAATCCTGCGAGACGTTCAACGCATATCACACCTTCTTCTTCTGCTTTATGTGCTAACATAGGAGGACCAGCCACATCCCCAATAGCATAAATACCCTCTACCCCAGTCCAACTCCATTCATCGGTTACGATACACCCGCGTTCAGTTTTTATACCAAGGGCATCCAATCCCAGATTCTCAATATTACCTTGAACCCCAACAGCTGAGAACAAACGATCAGCTGTAATTGTTTCTGTCTTATCCTTAACATCAATATATGCAATAATAGAATCAGAAGCTTTTTCGACTTTCATTACTTTTGCTTGCGTGAGAATTCGTATACCTTTTTTCTCTAACTGTTTACGAGCAAATGTTGAAATTTCAACATCCTCAGCAGGCATAATATGAGGCATCATTTCAACAACAGTTACTGTCGCTCCCATATCATGATAAAAAGAGGCAAATTCAATACCAATTGCTCCAGACCCCATTACCAAAAGCGATTTCGGCATTGACTGTGGGATCATAGCTTCAAAATAAGTCCAAATAAACTTTCCATCTGGCTCAATACCGGGAAGAACACGAGGACGCGCACCCGTAGCAATAATAATGTGCTTTGCTTGATAAGTTCCTTCCCCTAATGTACCTTTAGGCACTGGATTTTGTGGTTGCATAATCGGTTTGGACGATGGAGAAACCATAATTTCCGTGAGGTGGCTTCCTTCTACCTTCTTGGTAAGCTTTGCTTCACCCCAAATAATATCAATTTTGTTTTTTTCATCAAAAAACCAACACCAGCATTTAAGCGCGCTGAAACTGCACGCGAACGTGCTACAATATCTTTTATATTTGCTTCAATTGAACCATTAAGCTTCAATCCATAATCCTTCGCATGTTGAGCAAAATGCTTTATTTCTGCTGATCGTAAAAGCGCCTTTGTTGGAATACACCCCCAATTTAAGCAAATCCCACCCAAATGTTCACGTTCAACAATCGCCGTCTTGAAGCCACATTGTGCCGCACGAATTGCGGTTACATATCCGCCAGGACCCGACCCAATCACAACCACATCATAAAGATTTGCCACAGTAATCCCTCCACGGATATACAAAAAATAGATATGTATTCTTTGAATTTAAGACAGAAAAAATAGAGTAGAATTCTTTGTATCTTTCATACTAATTTTCATATAAATAATTTTAACAAAATAAGACATAGAAAAAATTTTACCATTCAAACCCTTTAAATTTGTTTTTCTCATATTAACATACCATACCTATAAATAATTTACGTAAAGTACTTTTAAACAGCTCAAATAAGCATTGCTAATGGATTCTCAATTATC
Source organism: Bartonella birtlesii IBS 325 (assembly GCF_000273375.1). Lineage (NCBI taxonomy): Bacteria > Pseudomonadati > Pseudomonadota > Alphaproteobacteria > Hyphomicrobiales > Bartonellaceae > Bartonella > Bartonella birtlesii. The sequence goes on along the minus strand of NZ_CM001557.1, from coordinate 1,100,349 downwards.
TTCTTAAAAGTCCGCGCAAGCTCTGCTGCCAACGCACCATCAACCACACGATGATCAGCAGAAATTGTAACTGACATAACCGTCGCAACCACCAATGCACCATTTTTAACAACAGCCCGTTGCTCACCTGCTCCAATCGCAAAAATCGTCGCATGCGGCGGATTAAGAATAGCAGAAAAACTTTTCACACCATACATCCCCATATTTGATACAGCTGTTGTTCCCCCCTGATATTCTTCCATTTTTAATTTGCGCTCACGCGCACGCTTTGCAAAGTCCTTCATCTCATGAGAAATAATCGATAAAGATTTTTCTTCTGCATGGCGAACAATTGGTGTAATTAATCCATTTGCAACAGATACAGCTACCCCAACATCACAATGTTTGTGATGAAGTATTCCATCCTCAAGCCAAGATACATTGGCATCAGGAACTGCCTTCAAAGAAAGTGCTACTGCTTTAATAATCATATCGTTAACGGAAAGTTTGTAAACAGGCGTAGCCCCTTCTTGCATCTTAACCATTGATGCTGCAGCATTCAATTGCGTACGCAACTCCAATAACGCATCGAGTTCACAATCTAGAGTCACGTAGAAATGTGGTATTTTTTGCTTTGATTCCACCAAACGTTTAGCGATTGTTTTACGCATATTATTATGAGGTGTGAATGTATATTCATCCTCTTTGAAGAGTTGCAATATCTGTTTATCAGAAGCAGCTGCCACTATCGGCTGTTCAATTTGTGATGAGCCAGAAGTCTTCAAAATACCACTACTCACGGCTTTTTCTACATCACGCTTGATAATACGCCCATGGGGACCACTCCCAGTAACAAGTGATAAATCAAGATCCGCATGAGCCGCTAATCGCCGCGCTAAGGGAGAAGCAAAAAGGCGTATGTCTTTTTTATCTTTTTCTACTAACTGCTGATTCAGCGATACAGGAGACACCTGTGCTGTCTTTAAATCTTCCTGTTTTGCATCTTTTGATTCTTTGATTGCAAAAGAAGAAGAAGTTTCTTCTGCAATCTTTACAGCCTCAGCCAAATCCTCGCCCTCTTTTGCTAAAATGACAATTAAACTATTTACTTTAACGCCTTGTGTTCCAGCAGGAACAACGATCTTAGCAACTGTTCCCTCATCAATAGCCTCAACTTCCATCGTTGCCTTATCTGTCTCAATCTCAGCAAGAACATCACCAGAAGAAACTTTATCGCCTACCTTAACATTCCATTTTGATAAATTTCCTTCTTCCATCGTTGGAGAAAGCGCTGGCATTGTAATTTTAATGGGCATAGTGCTCTCCTCCGTTATGCTCTATAAGTCACAGCCTTAACGGCTTTAACAATTTCAGCAATGCTTGGCAAAGCCAACTTTTCAAGATTAGCAGCATAAGGCATGGGAACATCCTTGCCAGAAATTGTAGCAACTGGAGCATCAAGATAATCAAAAGCCTGTTGCATAACACGCGTTGCTATTTCCGTCCCAACAGATGACTGAGGATATCCCTCTTCAATTGTTACCAAACGCCCCGTTTTTTTCACTGAAGAAACAATCGTTGGAAGATCCATCGGACGAATAGTCCGTAAATCAATCAATTCAACATCAATACTAAGTTTTTCAATTTCTGGTAATGCTTGAACCGCATAGTGCATGCCAATCCCACACGCAACAATCGTAACATCTTGTCCAAACTTATGAATACGTGCTCGACCAATAGGTAAAACAAAATCATCAATTTGAGGAACCTCAAATTGATGACCATATAAAATCTCATTTTCAAGGAAAATAACAGGATTATCATCACGAATAGCAGCTTTAAGCAAACCTTTTGCATCTGCAGCACTATAAGGCATCACAACTTTAAGACCTGGAATATGACCATACCAAGCAGCATAACACTGAGAATGCTGCGCCCCAACACGCGCAGCCGCACCATTGGGACCACGAAAAACCATAGGAGCGGTCATTTGTCCACCAGACATATAACGCGTTTTTGCTGCAGAATTGATAATTTGATCAACTGCCTGCATAGCAAAATTAAATGTCATAAACTCAACAATGGGACGCAATCCTCCAAAAGCAGCACCAACAGCCAATCCCGCAAAACCGTGCTCTGTGATTGGTGTATCAATAACCCGCCGTGCTCCAAATTCTTCCAATAAACCCTGACTCACTTTATAAGCGCCTTGATATTGTGCGACTTCTTCCCCCATGAGAAAAACCATTTCATCACGTCGCATTTCTTCAGCCATCGCCTGATTAAGCGCTTCACGCACCGTCATCGTAACCATTTTTGTCCCTGCTGGAACAGCAAAATCAGGAAGAGTATTCAAAATAGGAAACTGTGGCAGCGGTGAAGAAAAAGAAGATATATTCCCAGTCTTTTGATGTACATTTGAAGAATCGGTCGTTTGTGAAAGATCTTTAACAGTTTCACCTTCCTCTAACAATACCGCAATAACAGTATTAACCTTTACCCCTTCAGAACCTTCAAGCACACAAATTTTACCAAGAATACCTTCATCAACAGCCTCTACTTCCATCATTGCTTTATCTGTCTCAATTTCAGCAATGATATCACCGGAACTCACCTTATCGCCTTCTTTCTTTAGCCATTTAGATAATTTACCTTCTTCCATCGTTGGTGAAAGCGCCGGCATCAAAATATCAATAGACATACTTGCTTCCCTCGCATCAAACTAAAACATCCGTATAGAGCTCAGAAGCATCCGGCTCTTGATTACTTTGCGCAAAATCCGCCGCATCTGCAACAATCGCACGCACTTCTTTATCAATAGATTTTAAATCATCTTCATTGGCAAAGCCTCGTTGAAGAATTCGATTCTTTACTTGATCAATTGGATCATGTTCCTCTTTTATTTTTTGAACCTCTTCTTTTGAGCGATATTTTGCTGGATCAGACATTGAGTGACCACGATAACGATAAGTCTGCATATCGAGAATGATCGGTCCTTTACCCGAACGTGCCCAAGATATTGCTTCATCAGCAGCCCCTTTTACTGCTCGAACATCCATACCATCAACAACAATGCCCGGAATTTCAAAAGAAAGACCACGGCGAGAAAAATCAGTTTCTGCCGATGCACGTGCGACGGACGTTCCCATAGCGTACTGATTATTTTCAATAATATAAATAACAGGAAGTTTCCAAAGCGAAGCCATATTAAAGCTTTCGTAAACTTGTCCCTGATTGGCAGCACCATCACCAAAATATACCAATGTCACATTGTCTTTACCAAGATACTGATTCGAAAATGCCAAACCAGAACCTATCGGAACCTGTGCTCCAACAATGCCATGCCCACCATAAAAATTCTTCTCTTTAGAAAACATATGCATAGATCCCCCTTTTCCCTTGGAGAAGCCCCCTCGGCGTCCCGTGAGTTCTGCCATAACACCACGCGGACTCATACCAACCGCTAACATATGCCCATGATCACGATAAGATGTGATAACTTGATCACCTTCTTTTGCTGCCAGCAATGTTCCAATAACAACAGCTTCCTGTCCAATATAAAGATGACAAAATCCACCTATCAGCCCCATACCATAAAGCTGCCCCGCCTTTTCTTCAAAACGGCGTATTAAAAGCATTTCACGATAAGAATCCATTTCTTCTTGTTTTGTAAAATCAGCTACTGGTGCTCTCTTTGTGGTATTCGATAATGTCGTGTGCACCACCGATGCAGAACCTTTTTTAGATCTTTCTGCCATACTAAACTCCCTTTTATGATTGTCTAGGAATAACCTTTACGCACAAAAGTTACAAGTATTATCAATCAGCTCAATCGTTATAACAAGCAGTTGTTTCAAAATATTGTTTGAAATGAAACGGCCTCTTATTTACTTTTCTTTACAAGGTATTAGAATCGTTAGTTCATTTGGCTTGGAAAAATTCAAATTTCTTCGAACGTATTCATCCAACATATCTTTTTCAATATGCCCACTGCGTAAAAGAGAAATACGCTTTTCAATGGACACTCGCTCAGATTCTAATTGATGGAGTTCCGCTTCTAATTCAATAATATATTGGTTAACTTCACTGCGTGAATATAATCCATACTCACCATGATAAATATGATAACTGAAATAACTCAAAACTCCCACCGTCATAAGTGGGAGCACAAAGCGTATTTTTATTGATCTGCGTTTCTGCTTTGTCCACATAAAATAGCACAATCTTTACAGCGTAATAATTTTAAATTTCGCTAACTATGTATAATTTGCATAATTTTGATTAATACCTCATTACCAAATTTATACATATAGACGATTTGCCACTATACGCTGAACAGCTATATTATAACAAAGCTATGCTATATTGCCTACTTGTATATTATAATATTTGGCAATTACTAATTCATAACTCTATTTCCGTTTTTATCAGTAAATTTTCCTGTTAAAATAAATATCAAATCAATACTGCTCCAAATCGCACTCGCTACAAGCCCAATAACTGATAAAGAAAGAAGAAGCATTAAAATACCCGTTTCCAACTTTACCAACTATAAAACGGTGAATTCCCAAAAAACCCAAAAACCGACAAAAAATCGCAACGAACACTTGTGAGTGTTCTGATAGTTGTTGCCCCAAAAGAGGGACGACAGATTTTATAGTATCCCCTTCACACACAAAGTCAATGGCATCACCAATCTTTGGTGGACTTTTTCCTAACCACTCCCAACTCGAGAATTGATAGCGTTTACTATCATCACCCGATACGAAATAAACACTTTGATCTTGACCAATAATTCTACCTCTCATTTTTACTTTCCCACCTCTAAAATTGTTATTTATAAAATAAATTTTTGCTCTCTATTATAAGACAACAATGTTGCCTAACATGAACACAAGCTGCACTCACCATAATAAATTTGATAACTGAAATAACTTGCAATTCCCCAATAATTTAAAATCCCTCCATTGCTATAACTAGCTAATACAAAACAGACAAGCACACTTGTACAGCTGTTTTATTATTCAATAAAACATGCACAGTCTTTTTTTATTCTTAAGAAAACTATGTATGAGTTTTTCAATACTTAGTAAATGTATATAATACAGTCGCTTCTCATTACATACCTGATACATTTTCTGCATAAAAAGTAAATAATAATTATGTTATCTACTCTTTATGTTTTATTTTATATGAAACCCTTACCAACGTATAATTTGCTTTCCATCTTTATCAGTAAACTTTCCCGCAGTAATGACGATAAAGTCGACAATTGCCCAAATCCCTGTAATCATCAATCCAACAACCGATAAAGAGAGAGCAAGCATTAAAGCACCGGTTCTCACCTTTCCAACCATAAAACGGTGCACACCAAATATACCAGTAACCCAACAAATCATTGCTAACATTGGTTTTGAAGGTTCTGAATCCTGTGACAACAATGGGTAAACAGAATGAACACTATCTCCTTCACAGACAAAATCAACGGAATCACTTATTCTTGGTGGATTTTTTCCTAACCAATCCCAAGTCGCAAATTGATAACGCCTACCATCATCACCGGAGATAAGATAAGCCCCCTGATCCTGACTAATAATTATACCTCTCATATTTGCACACCTATAAAATTGTTGCCCCCTATCTCTTACAGTTAAAATGATAATCCCAATGACATCACAGTCTAAAACTTTATACTTACCACTCTCAACAGCGCAAATCACCAGCATAACATGCCTGTTTTCCTAGCATTTCCTCAATACGAATGAGCTGATTATATTTTGCTAATCTATCCGAACGTGCAAGCGAACCCGTTTTAATCTGTCCACAATTCGTTGCAACGGCAAGATCCGCAATAAAAGAATCCTCTGTTTCACCTGAACGGTGAGATATAATAGCACGATAGCCTGCTTTATGTGCTGTTTCTACAGCATCAAGTGTTTCACTCAATGTGCCAATCTGATTCACTTTAATAAGAATAGAATTAGCAACTCCCATTTTAATGCCATCACGCAAACGTGCAGAATTTGTTACAAATAAATCATCACCAACAAGCTGACATTTTTTACCAATCGAATCAGTAAGTAATTTCCAACCTTCCCAATCATCCTCAGCCATCCCATCCTCAATTGTAATAATGGGATAAGTTTCAACAAGTTGCGCTAAATAATTTACCTGTTCCTGGGCATCACGACATGTTCCCTCACCTTTATAAAAATATAAACCATCTTTATAAAGTTCGGTTGAAGCACAATCTAAACCAAGAGCAATCTGTTCACCTAGTTTATACCCACACGATATTATAGATTCCATAATAAAATCAATTGCCTGCTCTGCGCTTTTGAATTGTGGAGCAAAACCACCTTCGTCACCAATATTGGTATTATAGCCCGCATTTTTTAAACGTTTTTTTAACGTATGAAAAATTTCAGCACCATAACGAACTGCTTCTTTCACGGTAGATGCTCCTACAGGAATAATCATAAATTCTTGAAAATCAATTGGGTTATCAGCATGAGCACCACCATTAATAATATTCATCATAGGTGTGGGAAGAATATGCGCTTGTGTACCACCAATATAACGATATAAAGGCAGATTCAATGAATCTGCAGCTGCTTTTGCAACAGCCAATGAAACGCCCAAGATAGCATTGGAACCAAGGCGCGCTTTATTTGCTGTTCCATCCAAAGTAATCATTGCTTGATCAATAGCGATTTGATCTCTTGCATCTCGCCCACCTAGCTCCTCAAGAATTTCGCCATTTATTGCAGCAACGGCCTTTTCAACACCTTTTCCTTGATAGCGCATACCACCATCACGAAGCTCAACAGCTTCATGAGCTCCTGTCGATGCTCCTGAAGGAACGAGAGCACGACCAAAAGCTCCATTTTCTAGATGAACATCAACCTCTACCGTTGGATTCCCTCGGCTATCAAGCACTTCACGTCCAATGATATCGACAATTATAGCCATATGCGATTCCTTACTAAACAAAAGCTTTATCTATTTTTAATGCCATAATGATACAATATCCTTTATAACTTTATATTCAATTAATCTTTTTGGATAAATAATCAAAATCCATTAAAGTCTCAAGCAATCTCTGTAAGTGATCGATTTTAACCATATTAGGTCCATCAGAAGGTGCATTATCGGGATCTTGATGTGTTTCTAAGAATACCCCCGCCACTCCAACAGAAACAGCTGCACGTGCTAAAACCTCAACAAATTGACGCTGTCCACCAGATGAATTTCCCTGCCCTCCTGGCTCTTGAACAGAATGTGTTGCATCAAAAATAACAGGAGCACCAAATGAACGTAAAATAGGCAATGAACGCATATCAGAAATAAGGCGATTATAACCAAATGAAGTCCCTCGCTCACAAAGCATAACATTCGGATTACCGCTTTGTGTGACTTTTCTTAAAACATTTTTCATATCCCACGGAGCTAAAAACTGACCTTTTTTTATATTAATAATGCGTCCTGTTTTGGCTGCTGCTATCAAAAGATCTGTTTGACGACATAAAAAAGCAGGTATTTGCAAAATATCTACTGTGGAGGCAACAATCGCGCATTGTTCTTCTGTATGCACATCTGTCAATACTGGGCAACCAAATTCCTTTTTCAGGTCAGAAAAAATAGCCATTGCGTTTTCAAGCCCAACACCACGTTCTGCATTCAAAGAGGTTCTGTTAGCTTTATCATAACTCGATTTATAGACAAACCCGATACCAATTTGATCAGTAATTGTCTTAATCCGACCAGCCATTTCAAAAGCATGATCTCTACTTTCTATTTGACATGGCCCCGCAATTAATGAAAAAGACTTTTCATTTGAAAAAACAACATTTCCAACTTTTACAATAGCATTTGGTTCAGACATTTTATCCCTCAAAAAGCAAATAACGCAATTTATCAACTAAACCAATCGACTTTGTTCTACAGTGGCTTCAATAAAAGAAACAAAAAGTGGATGTGGACAAAATGGACGTGATTTCAGTTCTGGATGATATTGAACACCAATGAACCACGGATGATCTGCATATTCTATTGCTTCTGGCAAAATACCATCAGGAGACATACCAGAAAAAACTAAACCACACTGCTCTAGCGCATCTTTATAATCGATATTTACTTCATAACGATGACGATGTCGTTCGAAAATCTGCGTTACTCCATAAATTTTTGCAATATGACTCTTTTCTTTTAATTCAGCAGCAAAAGTTCCAAGGCGCATTGACCCACCAAGATTACTATATTGTGTACGTTTCTCAAGATTTTCTCCTTTGCGCCATTCTCTCATTAAATCCACAATCGGATTTTCGGTCTCGCAAAATTCACTTGATGAAGCATCCTTAATTTGTGCAATATTACGTGCAGCTTCTATACAGGCCAATTGCATACCAAAACAAATACCGAAAAATGGAATTTTATACTCCCGTGCAAATTGAATTGCTCGAATTTTACCTTCTGCACCACGCGCTCCAAAAGCACCAGGAACCAAAACTCCATGAACTTTTCGTAAAATAGGCGTAGGATCTTCTTTTTCAAAAAGCTCTGCATTAAGCCATTCAATATTAACCTTTACTTTATTGGCTAAACCACCATGAATTATCGCTTCAGTAAGAGATTTATAAGCATCTTTTAACCCCGTATATTTCCCAACAACAGCAATTGTAACTTCCCCTTCAGGATGGTGAATGCGATGTGTAATATCCTCCCAATGCTCCATTTTGGGTTTAGCTGCCGATTCTATTCCAAAAGCAGAAAGAACTTCTGAATCTAATCCCTCTTTATGATATGCTATGGGAACATCATAAATCGTTGGCACATCCAATGCTTGAATAACGGCACTCTGACGAACATTACAAAAAAGTGATAATTTGCTTCGCTCTGTTTCTGGAATAGGTCGATCTGCACGCACCAATAAAATATCAGGAGCAATACCAACCGATTGTAACTCTTTAACGGAATGTTGTGTTGGTTTGGTTTTTAATTCACCCGCTGAGGGAATATAAGGCATTAATGTAAGATGCACATAAACAACATTGTGCCTTGGTAATTCATTGTGAAGCTGACGAATCGCTTCTAAAAAAGGCATTGCTTCAATGTCGCCAACTGTTCCACCTATTTCACACAAAACAAAATCAAATTCTTCATTTCCGGTAGTAATAAATCTTTTAATTTCATCGGTAACATGAGGAATAACTTGAACTGTAGCTCCCAAATAACCACCGCGTCTTTCGCATTCAATGATATTGCGATAAATACGCCCTGTCGTAATATTATCTTGGCTATTCGCAGAACGTCCCGTAAAACGCTCATAATGGCCAAGATCAAGATCCGTTTCCGCACCATCATCGGTTACAAAGACCTCACCATGTTGGTAAGGTGACATCGTACCTGGATCAACATTCAAATAAGGATCAAGTTTGCGAAGCCGTACATGGTACCCACGTGCCTGTAATAATGCCGCTAATGCCGCTGCAGTAATGCCCTTTCCAAGAGAAGAAACCACACCACCAGTAATAAAAATATAACGTGCCATAGGCTTATGGTGATAAGCAGTTTATGATGATTTTTCCAGCAAAAAATGCAAAAAGGAATTATTTTTTTCTATAAGATAAAAAAGGCGAAAGTATCGCCTTTTTAAAAATTTACACTTTTTTGAGTAAACTATTTTTTATCATCATTTGGAACTGGATTTTCAAGAACCGGCGGAACGGGGTTTTCAATTTCAGAATTTGTAGGTTGTTTTTGTTCTCGATGTGGAACAGAAGTGTCTCCTAGCTGTTCAAGAATAGAAGGCTGAGATTCACCATTTGATGATGATGCCGCTTCTGGAACTTCTTTATTTTTAGAATTTTGTTTTGAATTAACAGGAATACGTTTGAGAATATCAGAACTGGAGTTTGATATATTCCCCACGACAATAAGCCCAATAGACACTGCCAAAAAACAACATGCCAAAATAGCGGTTAAACGTGTTAACGGATTTCTGGACCCCCGCGTTCTCATCAACCCAGAGCCGCTACTTGCACCAAACCCGCCACCTTCCGAAGGCTGAATAAGTATAACACCCACCAAAGCAATAACAACCAAAAAATGAATAACAATAAGTACTGTTTGCATAAACCCTGCTCTTTAAATAACTTTTCATGGCTATTTACACATAAATAGCACATAATCCAAGGGGGGAACAAAAATTCCTCTGTTATAATTTACGATAAACATCACAAATAGTTAAAAAATCAACCGCTTTTAAGCTTGCTCCACCTACCAAAGCACCATTCACGTGATCAATGCTCAAAAGCTCAAATGCATTGGATGGTTTTACTGATCCACCATAAAGCAATCGCATCTTATCCCCTTCATTACCAAAACGAGAGTGCATTTCATTACGAATGAAATTATGCACTTCTGCAACATCTGCTGAAGTAGCCGTATTTCCTGTGCCTATAGCCCATACAGGCTCATAAGCGATAATAACATTTTCTGCTTTTGCACCATCTGGTAAAGACTCCTCAAGCTGTCGTTTGAGAACATCCAGAATCTTATTACTTTGGCGTTCTGCCAATGTTTCACCAATACAAACAATCGCAACAAGACCTGCTCGCCATGCTGCTTGCACTTTAGAACAAACAATTGCATTACTTTCCTGGTAAACTGTGCGACGTTCTGAATGCCCAATAATGACATGGCTTGCTCCTGCTTCTTTCAGCATAAAAGCTGAAATATCTCCAGTATAAGGACCATAAACATCAAAATGACAATTTTGTCCTCCTAAAAGAAGGCTTCCACCACCTAATATATCAGCGGCACGTGATAAAAGTGTTGCTGGAACACAAATAAGTGCTTCTAATAAATGACCTAAATCAGAACTAATGCCGGCAGCAATGGTATGCAATTCTCTAAGCGATTCACCAGTACCATTCATTTTCCAATTTCCAGCAATAAAAGGCCGAACATTTGGAGACATATTTTCACCTCAAAAGCTATCACAACACGTTATTTGTCCTTTAGGTATCAAATTATAAAACGAAAGCAAGTCTTTAAGCTTGCATCTTTCTTATCTTTATTGCAAATTCTGTTATTATTTTGATAACAACTCATGCTAAAATATGGAATTGAACGATGCTTGACATCATAAGAAATGCTACAAATTTTTGGCTTTTCAGAATTTGCCTTGCTATTTTGCTCTTGTGCTTCATTCTTTTGTGGGGGATACCACAATTACACATAAAGAGTGAAAGAGATCTTATTACTTCTGGAAAATCCACGATAACTGTTGATGACTATCGTCTTGCACTCACTGATCAAAGCGCGCGTTTAGCGCTCTCATCTCATCTTGGACGAATGTTTACACCAAATGAAATGCAGCAATATCAAATACCTGCTTTTGTTTTCAATCAATTACAACAAAATATACTGTTTGATGAACAGGTGCGTAAGATGAAAATTAGTCTTTCAAAAGACGCGGTAGCACGTATTCTTAGTGCTGATAATATGTTTCAAACAAACAGCGTCTTTGATCAAAATTTATTTCGTAACTATCTTCAGCATTTACATCTCAGCGAAAATAGTTTCCTTGATTATTACACTCAAAAAGAGAAACGGAATCAACTCATTGCAGCTTCAATATCCGGAATGAAAGCACCAGATTTCTTTTATAAAGCTCTCGCCCTTTATCAAGGAGAAACTCGTATCGCTGATTATCTTGTTATTAATCTAAAAGAGAAGGAAACAATTTCTGATCCTGATCAAGAAACATTGCAAAAATGGTTTGAAATCCATAAAAATGAATTTAGTACTCCGGAGTACCGTACTGTTTCTTTATTATCTATGACATCAGCTGAGATAATAAAACCCGAAGATATTTCAGCAGATGAGACAAGAGCTTATTATACACAAAATATATCCCGTTTTATAACTCCTGAAAAACGTACTATTGAAGAATTGCGATTCCCTACACGCGAAGCTGCCGATAATGCGGCAAAAAAAATAGCCGATGGATTGAGTTTTGATGCACTGGTTAAAGCTGAAAATAAAACTCTCGATGATATAAAAAAAGGGCCTTTTACAGAAAATGAACTTCCTAGCCATCTAGCGTCTGAGGTTTTTGAACTTAAACAAGGGCAAACCAGTACTGTAATCAATACTATACAAGGTCCTGTTATTATTCGCGTAATATATATTGAACCTTCGGTTTCTATTCCCTTTGAAAAAGTGGAAAAAAATATTCGTCAAACACTCTCTCAAAATCGTGCCGTGGACATTATACGTAATAATTATGCAGCAATCGAAAATGCACGTTTTGAGGGAGCTTCTCTTAAAGAGCTTGCTGACCAATATAAGTTACCTTTGCGTACAATTACCATTGATAAAACAGGAAAAACAATTGAGGGCGCAATACTTACAGATTTACCCCAGAAAGATATTCTACTGGATGCACTTTATAAATCAAGCGAAGGAGTCGATCTTGATCCCCTCTCTCTCCCAGCAGGTGGATACCTCTGGTATAAGGTAGATAAAATTATTCCTGCCCGCTATAGAACACTTGAAGAAGCTAAGAAAGATGCACTTTCTCAATGGAAAAGTGAAGAAGTCCAACGCCTTCTTGATGAAAAAGCCCAAAATACTCTCAAACAACTCCATGAAGGAAAAAGCCTTATTTCTCTTGCTCATACACTTGGTATCATAAAACAAACCACACCAGCCCTACGACGCCAAGACTCATCTGAAATTCTTGGAGATGAAGGTGTTAAAGCATTATTTTCTGTGCCTAAAGATCATTACGGTATAGTAAAAGGCCCGATTATAACAAATCGTATCGTTTATCAAATAAAGACTGTAACCATACCTAAAGATATTACACCTCAGACTCTTTCATCTGATATCCGTACCAACATTGATATGATAATGAGAGAAGATATTAAGCTAGAAATACTACAAACTGCTAATAAAGAACATCCTTTGAAAATTAATAGTACGAACTATCATCAAATCTTCAATGTTCTTCAATAAAAACGTTGCAAATGATTTTTAATATTTAAGTGAAGAAATTCTATTCAGAACCTCTTCACTCTTTGGGAGTAAAATAGACTTCTTTTTCCGTAATATCAGAATACGTAACTTCTGTAACAACAACGGAATTTTCTGGAATCTCATAAATGTGCAGAAAAAGAGTAGATGTATTTTTAGAAAGAGTTTTTTTGTGTAATAAAAATATAATTTATAAAAATCACTCTACAAATATTTTCATAACAAGTGATGACCATTTGTAGTTCTATAATTTTTACATGCAATACCTATCATCAACTACAGATTTTTATGTATCCCTTGTATTGTCTCATAAAAAAAAGAAATAATACGTGAACAAATATATTTAAGCACTGCATATCAAAATCCCAATCTCCTGAAAACACTAATTGATCTATTTCATAAATTTGCTCTCACATTGTTCTCTATATCATCCACTGACATACAATCTAAATAAAATGAATACTAGCGAAAGGAATAAACAACATCTTTAACTTTATAAATCTAATGTCTAATTGTTTGAAGATCATCTTTATTCATTCTACTTGCAGTGTCTGCTAAATAAGAAAGAAATTTAAATCCATAACACACGATGACCGTCAACAGATTTACTGATTCTGCTGTTTTTAGATAACATTCTTTTATCCTTATAATACCTTTGGGAAATTACCGCCTATTGCTGTCCTTGTGATCAACCAATAGCGGTGAAGCAGTGATAAAGTTGCACTTTCTTGAAAAACTGCAGCCCCCAACTGTCGTGCTTTTTGAAGGGATGCTGGTATAATTGCTAATGGAAGAAATGCTGGCTTAAGCATTTTAGGCAGAATATTGGTACATTCGTGAAATTTGCTATAATGGTCTTGTGATAATGCGAGCATAGCTTCAATAATATGGCATTGTTGTTCACTATTAATACGATGAGACTCCAAATCCTTCCTATCCACTCCAACAGCTTCTAGCATATCAGTAGGCAAATAATATTGGTATCGTGATTGCATGAATGATAAAAGACGCAATACACCACTTAATCCTTGAGCAATCCCCCCATGTTTACAGATATCTGTAAAATCTTGTGTTACATCAGGATCTAATATCTGACAAGAAAGCTGTAAAATGATACTCGCTGTTTCATCCCAATAAAACTCAAGATCATGAAGTGTTTCTATTGGATTATGATAAAGATCTAAAATCTGCGCATCGCAATAACGTAAAAAAGCTGTCTTTGGTAGATTAAAAAGTGTTATTGCGGAAAACAAGTCATTCAAAATCGGATTATTTTTACTTTCTTGCATTTTACTATGCGCGATAGAATTATACCACCAGCGTAATCGTATCTCACCGATAAGTGGATCGTGTACAATTTCGCGAACACGAGAAACTTCTACATTAAAAGCATAAAGAGCCGCCAATGCTCTGCGCTTTTTTTTAGGTGCAAATAAAACCGATATATAGCGATCACGATCTGTAGCACGTAAAATATCAAGATAATAAGGAAGAGAATCAATCATTCTACGGCAGACAATAATGCAGCAACTGCTCGATTCTCAGTCAATAAAACATTAAATGTACGCACCGCTGCTCCCGTACTCATTGTATCTGATGAAATACGCTTTTCCCATAAAAGTGTCCGTAACTCTTCAGGTAATTGCAACAATTTAATTCCAGTTCCTATGAGCAAAACTTCAATTTCAGACGCTTCTTCTAAAACACGAGATATATTCTCTTGAGTCGGAATAGGACCTATCATATCGATACCATAAATTCCTGATGGTACACAAATAATAGAACCTTTGTGTGACATATCAGCAAAACGAAAACCACCATTTCCATAAGCATCAATAGGCGCACGCCCCGGAAAATGCGCTTCACGAATTTGAATTGCATGAAACATCAATAAGCATCCTTTGTTTTTGAAAACTCAATTGCGTTTTCTCTCCTCCCTAAAAATCAGAAAAGGGTTTGGACGTTTATGTATTAACCATAACCCGTATAGCAATATTTATGCAAAACCTTTTATACAAAATACTACCTTAGCAAGACAACAATTATATAAAAAGTTTATAGTAAGCTGAAGTTAAATGCTATTTTTATTTACACAAACCTATCTCAAAAAAACTATCTCGGTCTATTCGTTTCAAAATTAGAAATTTCTATCATACAAAATAATGATATTATTTAAAGGATAAGAAAATTCGTCGCGATACTCCAAAATATATATTTTTTAAAATATTCTGCAAAAAATAAATAAAACACTCCATTATTTATAGTATGAAATCACTTCTACGATGCAATGTTTTTTATACAAAAACACCTATTTTTATAAAAATATGTTGTAAAAGAACGCAAAAAACTACAATCATATTTTAAGATTCCTTTTCCTTTGATATAGTTCTTTTTTCTTTATCTTTAGATGCACTGATATTTCCCTTGGTTGTAGTTTTAGATTTTTGTGGTACTTTTGTTTTAGTATTAAGTTTTGATTTTTTTTCTGAAATGGGCTCGCCTTTAACACGAACATCAGCTAATGTTGAGCGAAGAACACGAACACGAATATCATCACTAATTTCCACCTCTAATTCACCACTTTCATCGTAAACTCTTGTGACTTTGCCAATAATACCGCCACCTGTTATAACTGTATCACCACGGCGTACAGCGTTAAGCATCTCTTGCCGCTTTTTCATTTGCGCGCGCTGTGGGCGAATTATAAAAAAATACATAATTACAAAAATCAAAATTAACGGAACAAAGCCAACAAGTGTATTCCCATTGGAAACACCACTTGTAACTTGAGCATAAGCGTTCGTAATAAACATTTTTATCTCCTATCGGATTAAACTTCAGGTATTTTTTACTCTACTAAAATAAACTTTTTGCTTAGAAAAAACTTTTCCAGAGGATTTATCATACAAAAAGAGAAGCTCTCGTACAAAGCAATAACTACACAATATAATCATAGCTTTATAGAAAGGAGATAAATCCTTAAAAGACAGATTTATGTTCCTTTTTATACCATAAATATGAACATTGGCATTCACTAGAAAAATTAAGATACAAAATAATTTTTTCGTCTTCCAACACACTTCACTGATAACGCTTCTCAAATGTATTATCTTTTCTACTGAGTCATTCTTATTCAAAAAAATTGATTGTTTTGCTCGAAATCCAAATAAACTATAAATTGTCAAAATAAAGTCATTATAAATTAATTTTCTAAATATTTGATCGGATCGACAGGTAACGAATTCTTACGTACTTCAAAATAAACACGTGGCGTTTTAACATTTCCTGAAACACCGGATTTAGCGATCTCATCACCACGACGTATCCTTTGTCCCTTGTTAACAACAAGCTTACTGTTACATCCATAAATAGTAATAACATTGTCTTCATGTCGAATCATAACAACATTGCCAAGCTCTTTTAACCCATCACTCGCATAGATAACGACACCATTTTCCGCTGCTTTTACCGACGAACCTTCAGGCACAGCAATGTCTATTCCTCGATTAGTTGCTGTTCCTTTTTTCTGTCCAAACTGGCTCAATAAACGCCCTCGTACTGGCCAACGCATTTTAGAAATTCCCGTGGCTTGCGGAGTAACAATATTATCCGTATTCGTAATAGTATCTGACAAACCAGTTTCATAATTTAATTGTTTCATCTTTCGAGAAGAATTCTTCTCAATAGTTGAACTGTCTATCTTTGCAGGGGGAAGAGTTTTTACAGGTGCTTTATATACAGGTGAAATCTTCTTGTAACTTGTGGAAGACGTCACTTGAGATGGAAATGAAGATTCTTTTACTGATGTCTTTCTATTATCATTATAAATATTTGAAGTTGCTCGTAAACCCTTTTTGGGAACCATAAGTACCTGGCCAATATAAATGGAATTATTGCCTATACCATTTGCTAATTTTAACGCTTCAACACTCACTCCTATTTGCCGTGCAATGCTTAACAATGTATCTCCACTTTGAACAATATAAGAATTTCGCCGAAAAATAGGAGCATTATCCATTTGTGAATGGGAAAGCGTTCCAAGATTGCGTGGTGGTGTTCCCATAATACGACTATCAGGAGACGGCGATCCATCTTGTTGTGAAGAATTATATGCAGTGTTATTGTTCGTCCATGAATCATCATTCGAAGCCACAGGAGGCAATTCAGTGCTTTGTATCACGCCACCATATGATAACATTTGTGAATCTGCAGGCATAGTCGTAGATGCATTGGAATGCGGTGACTTCGTATGATGAGAGAAAATATTCGTAAAGCGCTGTGTACCGGAACTACACCCTGCAAAAATTGTTATCATTGCTAGAAAAGCTATTTTCTGAAATTTACGCCGAAAAATATTACTCAAAACTTTTACACACATAGTTTTGCTCACTCACCAATACTCAACTCACTCTATTAAAGCTTTTTAATATTACTTAAGAGTTAAAATAAGATATTTTATTCATAAATATCTTTATGATGAGATCAAAATGAATTTATCATAAAATAGCATAGCTTAATCTCAAAAATTAAAGTATTTCTGCAATACCTTTAATAAAAGGTTGATAGCGCACCTGAAATATTTTTAAACACTCAAACTGACTGCCAGTTTTCATATAGCGCGTCACCGTTTGTATCCCTTCATCAGGTCCTATAGCTTGAATGAGAATCCCATTTTCGGCTAAAAGATCTAAAAATTCTTTTGGTTCATCAGAACGTGACGGCCAAATAAGAATACGATCAAATGATCCCAGACCTGTAACCGCACCGCTACCATCAATCTGTCGTACAGTGATATTTTCAAGCCCTAAGGTTTGAAACTTCTGGCATGCCAAATCAACAAGCGTTTTATAACGATCAATTGTTGTCACACGATCACTCAGACATGCCATAAGGGCAGTACAAAAACCAGATCCTGTACCAATCTCTAAAACACGATGCTTTTTTTTCAACGATAACGCAAAAAGAATCAAAAGCTGCTCTTCCAAACGCTCAATATATTCACCACACTCAATAGGAATAACTTTATTATCATAAGCACTGTTGAACCAAGTAGACGCAACAAACTGTTGACGTGGAATTTTTTCAAATGCCGAAAAAAAGCGAACATCATCAATTCCTTTGCTGCGCATTTTCAGCACAAGGCCAGCCAAATCCTCACGAAATCGCAAAATACCCTTTTTCCCCATAGTGTTATTCGTTCTCCAATGAAGTGGTACGCTTATTATGCATACAATTCATTTTTTTAAAATGGCAAAACCTTGTGTTTATACGTCACCATCACTTAGCAATAAACATATATCGCCTCTCTCCTCTTTATAAATTAGACAGTAATACAACGGATATCCTTCATATAAGGTTGTAAAACATCTGGAACAATAATTGATCCATCAGCTTGCTGATAATTCTCAAGAATCGCAATAAGACAACGCCCAACAGCCGTACCAGAGCCGTTAAGACTATGAATAAAATGCAATGTTTTATCACCTTCTTTACGATATCGTGCATTCATGCGCCGTCCTTGAAAATCTCCACAAATTGAACAGCTAGAAATTTCACGATAACATCCTTGGCCTGGAAGCCAAACTTCAATGTCATAGGTTTTGCGTGCAGCAAATCCCATATCGCCTGTAGAAAGAATGACCGTGCGAAAAGGCAAATCAAGACGTTTCAAGACATCTTCTGCACATTCTGTCATACGTTCTAGTTCCATTAAAGATTGCTCTTCAGTAGTAATGGATACCATTTCTACCTTCCAAAACTGGTGCTGACGCAACATCCCGCGCGTATCACGGCCTGCAGCTCCCGCCTCTGAGCGAAAACAAGGTGTTAAAGAAGAAAATCGCAATGGTAAATCTGATATTTCAAGAATTTCATTGTTTACTAAATTTGTTAATGGCACTTCTGCTGTAGAAATAAGCCATCGACCATCTGTTGTACGAAAAAGGTCTTCAGCAAATTTTGGTAGCTGAGCTGCTCCGTAAACAATTTCATCACGAACAAGGAGAGGTATTGAGACTTCTGTATAACCGTGTTCCTCAACATGTACATCCAGCATAAATTGACCCAATGCGCGTTCAAGCCGTGCCAATGCTCCTGAAAGCACTGTAAAACGTGCTCCTGATAAACGACTCGCTCGCTCAAAATCCATTTGTTTAAGATTTTGACCAAGATCAAAATGTTCCTTTGGTATAAAATCAAATGTTGGGAGGGTACCAAAATGTCGAATAACAACATTATCGCTTTCATCTTTACCTTTTGGAACATCATCTAATGGAATATTCGGAAGTGCTGAAAGAACCTTCTCAATGCTTTCTGTCAACTGCTTTTCTTTCGCTGTAGCAGAAGAAAGGAAGGCTTTAATCTCTTCAACTTCAGCTCTAAGATCTTCAGCTATTTTCTGATCACACGTTGCTAAAGCTTGTCCTATTTTTTTTGAAGCAGCATTGCGACGCTCCTGTGCCGATTGCACTTCTGCTACATGGACCCGACGTTCAAGATCAAGTTTTATTAATCTCTCTGCTTGCGGTTCAATACCTCTATTTTTCAGCGCTTTATCGAATTTTTCAGGATGTTCACGAATCCACTTAATATCAAGCATCAAAATTCCTCATTTGCATCGTTTCTATTTGTTTCCTCTTAAAAGAAGATATAAACCCCTCTTAAGAGGATTTTTTTCTCTTTTCTATACAGTAAGCAATTAAAATTGAGATCTCGTAAAGAGCTATCGTTGGTAAAGCCACTGCAAACATAGTAAAAAAATCTGATGGAGTTACTATCGCTGCAACTATAAAAGAAATGAGGATAGCCCACTTCCGCTTAGATACTAAACTATGAGAAGTTAAAAGTCCAACCTTCGTTAAAAGACTGGTTACAAGAGGCAATTGAAAAATCAAACCAAAAATTAAAATAAATGATGTCATAAAGTTTAAATAGTCGGCAATACGGACGATAAACTCTATTCTTAAGTGAACATCTGGAAGAAATTGCTGAGACAAGCTAAACCAAAGTATTATTGGCGCTAGCAGAGTATAAACAAATGCGCCTCCAAGACAAAATAAAATCGGTCCACCTATAAGGAATGGCAAAAAAGTCATACGCTCATTTTTATAAAGTCCTGGCGCGATAAAGCTATAAAACTGAAAAGCCGTATAAGGAAAAGATAAAATAACTGCCCCAAAAGCAGAAAGTTTCATCTTTGTTAAAAAAGTTTCCCATACTTGTGTTGATTGCAAACGGATATTCTCAGGATTCCCACCTGATATTTTCATTGCCCATTGATAAGGCCATATTAAAAAATTTAAGATATAATCTTTGACCAAAAAGCACAAAAAAAAAGCTATAAAAAATGCAATAAGAGCAGAAATAATTCGCTGACGAAGTTCAATTAAATGTTCTAAAAGTGGAGCTATATTAGCATCAACATCATCTTTCTTAACATTCATGACATACCTTCTCTATCTTTAGAAATATTCCCAAAACTCTTAGAATCATCGGATATAGTTAAATCTTCATTGGCTTTGTCTTCATTACATCCTAATTTTTTTTATTTTTTCTGATTTATGGTATGTTGTTTTTATATTAGAATGACTGTAGATGTTTCTATCTGCATCATAAGGGGGATTAAAAGTCTTTGTCAGCTCCTTATTCAGATTGATGTCATTGATGTCTGATAATGTTTTTTTAAAATCATCAACTTCAACTTGCCTCATCGCATCATCAAACTGGTAACGAAATTCATTCGCTGTAGAACGTACATAAGCGATTGCCCTTGCCATTGTCTTTAGCATTTTAGGTAAATCTTTTGGTCCAACAACAACGATGAGAACAAGTAAGATCACAAGAAACTCTGGCCCATCAATTCCAAACATCGCTTATATTCAACTTTCTCATTAAAAATAATATACAATTATGATAACGTCTTTATCATTTTATATGTTGTTTTTTAGTAGCAGATGCTTTCCTTCTTTTAGAGGAAGAGGAAGTTTTTCGGCGTACTGCTGCACGTTTTACCAATAATGGTTCAGATTGTTGAGGTTTAACATCAATTGTTTGAGAGCTATCTGCCATTTTAAGCTTATTCTCGATACCATCTTCTTCTTCCTTCATATTCTTTTTGAAAGCTTTAATTCCCTTAGCAACATCACCCATTAATTCAGAAACTTTGCCACGTCCAAAAAGGACGAGAATGACCAATAAAACGACAATTAAATGCGTTGGTGACAAAATATTACCCATCATTCTCTCTCGCTGCTTTTTAATTTAAATTCACTTCTTTATGCTTATTCTGAAACAATGTATCAAATATAACCATATCTTACTTATATATTTTCTTCTTCAATTAAAGGCAATCATACGCCTTTTATTGTAACCCTACTTTTTAGCCTCTTTTCTCTTTTGTTTAAGGTATTATAAAAAACTAGATAAGTTTAAAGAATAAGCTGCTTTAAACAAAATTCAAAAGGCTTGAAAATTCTTCTCTTAAAGCAATCTCATCGGATTTATCGGATTGCGAAATTTTTGTGTAAGCACTATATGCACGCTTTAACGCTTTACCTTTTAAAAATGGCGTCATTCGTGCGATCATGCACATCTCTTGCAAATTACCATTACAATGAAGAATGATATCGCAACCTGCTGCAAAAACTTTACGTGTTAAATCTGAAAAATTTTTCGAAAGTGAGAGTCCTGAAAGAGCTTTCATTGATACATCATCTGACATTAAAAGCCCATCAAAACCTATCTTTTTACGAATAACATTTTCAATCACTTTTTTAGACAGTGTTGCAGGAGCCTTACCATCAATTGCTTCGTAGATAACATGTGCAGTCATTGCAGCTGGTAAATCAGCCAAATCTTTAAAAGGCATAAAATCATATTTTTCCAAAATATCAAGTGGTGCATTAATATGCGCTAGCTCAAAATGCGTATCGGAAAATGCGCGTCCATGTCCTGGAATATGTTTCATCACTGGTAAAATACCCCCATCGATTAGCCCTTGAGCTGCAGCTCGCCCCAAAGCTGTAACTGTTTTTTTCTCCTTTGCATAAGCACGTGTTCCAATTACAGCATGTGCTCCTCTTATAGGAATATCTAAAACAGGAAGACAATTAGCATTAATACCAAATTTTATTAAATCAAAAGCATGAAGTCGAGACATAACCCATGCTGCACGAATTCCCTTCTCTTGATCCCTTTTATAAAGTTGTCCCAATGTTGCAGCCGCTGGATAGCGAGGAGCCAGAGGCGGAAGCAAACGTTGTACTCTTCCTCCCTCTTGATCAATAAAAATAAAAACATCATTGCGTCCACTTAGCTCACGTAAAGATATGGTAAGTGCTTTGAGATTATCTGCCGAACCTATATTGCGGATGAACAGAATAAAAGCCCAAGGCTTATGTTCTATGATGAAAGCTTTTTCTGCATCGCTTAAAACAACACCGGAAATACCAACAATCATAGCTTTTATTTCTGACATTATCGTAATACCTTGCTACTCTTTTTTGATCAAAAATTTCCTATTTTATTGATGCATTTTAAAAGCTATATTTCAATATCATATATAATCTCATTAATTTATTATACATAAACGTGAAATTTATGCCCTTCACCAAATTAGATGCCTACAGGGAATATTTTTCTACATATCACAATCGTGCTTTACTACTTTTTCAAAGTATTATAGCAATTTTATTAAAGCAAACGTATTTCTATCAAGCATTTAGAATATTCCAATATTCAAATTGTCAATAAGTTCATTAATCAATGTATCTTAAAAATTTCAATTATTTTAATTTCTGCTTCAGCCCATTTATATCCTCTATAATTTTCTTTTTTAGGCAGCAATAATAAAAAAGATCCCTCACAAAGATAAATAACAAATGCTTGAAATCTGTTGTTTTATAGTTCCGATAAAAGATTCAAAGTCTTAGGTATTTATCTCATTCTTACACATTTATAAATTGTCAAAATGTAGCAAATTATTGCAAAGCTATCACGTCAATATTTTTTAAGTGATATATACGCTTTTCCGATCGTTTGATTTCTACAAAAAGATTTTTATTGATATAAAGCCATTATTCTATGTTAAACAGAGAGGTTTGGTAAGAAGTTATATATGGTAGAATTTATTCATGAATTATCGGCATATTTATCATGCTGGCAATTTTGCTGATGTTTTTAAACACATCATTGTCACCCGCATTGTCGAATATCTTAAATGCAAAGAAAAAGCTTTTCGTGTTATAGATACGCATGCTGGCATTGGCATATATGACCTCTCTTCTTTGGAGGCATATAAAACGGGAGAGTGGCGTGAAGGTATACAACAGCTTTTTTCAGCTCCTATCTCAGAAGATTTAACAGCACTTCTTTCTCCTTGGTGTAATATTATTAATTCACTCAATGAGGGAGAAAAAGAAATCCTCTTCTATCCTGGCTCTCCTTTTGTTATTCGTCAATTATTGCGTAAACAAGACCGCCTTACTGCAATTGAACTACATGATGAAGATTATCACATCTTAGCAAAAAATTTTGCTGGCGATTATCAAACAAAAGTTTTGCATTTGGATGGTTGGCTTTCTTTAAACGCGCATTTGCCACCAAAAGAAAAACGTGGATTTATCCTCGTTGATCCTCCCTTTGAAAAAACTGGAGAATTTTCCCGCCTTATTGAAGGACTGATGAAAGCATATCGTCGTTTTCCTGGAGGAATTTATGCTTTATGGTATCCTGTTAAACATGACACAGAAATTGAAAATTTTCTTTATGCGCTTTACCAAACAAAGATTCCAAAAATCTTACAACTCGAAATGCATGTTCGAAAAAGTTCAATGCCACCTACAATGCGTGGAAGTGGAATGATTCTTATTAACCCTCCCTATCTTTTTGAAGAGGAAATGAAAAAAATAGGGCCATTTCTTATCAACCGTCTTGGGCAAGATAAAAATGCACAAATAACGCATAAATGGATCCAAAAGGAACATTCATTATATTAACTTTTTTATTTAAGGTTTACCTTAAGTTAGAATCTTCTTGGTAAAAACTAAAGGTTTTTAAATATTACTAAAGCTCTTGGCTTCCTTGACTTTAGAACCATATTAGCTTTGAATACACATCATCGTTAGCAGTACAAATTTTATTTTTTAATAAAGCTTCTCTTAAAATAGTTCTTATTAGCAATAAATGGCACTGATGAACATATAAAAATGTTTTTAAAAAATTACCCTTATTTTTGATGAATAAGTAATAACTCTAAAATTGAATGCTTTATGCAGTGGTACATTATTTATAGGAAAAATAACCATTATTACATAAATAGTAGCATTTTATGAATAAGAGCGTTTCATATGCAAAACATAAAATGTTTTTGGATAAACTGAATGATCCTGAAAAATAAAACGGCTTGTTGCCAAAATGAAAAAGACAATCTCTCTTTTCTCTCACCTATTACATGGGACAATGCCAATCAAGAAAATGATAAAAATCAATTTAAAGGTGCCAAACTCATCCAAGAATTTGCCAAATATCTTCCACATAAACCAGGAGTTTATCGAATGATGGATGAGAATGGCGATGTTCTTTATATCGGTAAAGCACGTAATCTCAAAAAACGCGTTTCAAACTATACGCGCGAAAAAGGGCACAACAACCGTATTACTCGCATGATTCGTGCAACTTGTCATATGGAATTTGTCGTCACCCATACAGAAACAGAAGCACTTCTCTTAGAGGCTAATCTTATCAAAAGACTGCATCCACGTTTTAACGTGTTACTGCGTGATGATAAAAGCTTTCCTTATATTATTATCACTGATGATCATCGAGCACCAGCACTTTATAAACATCGTGGCGCCCGAACAAAAAAAGCCCATTATTTTGGTCCTTTTGCCTCTCCAAGTGCAGTGACACAAACAATCAATGTTTTACAACGCGCTTTTTTATTACGAACTTGTAGCGATTCGGTTTTTGAAAATCGTACGCGCCCCTGTTTACTTTATCAAATTAAGCGATGTTCTGCACCTTGTACAGATAAAATTCGTGATAGCGATTATAGAGAATTGGTAAAAAAAGCAAAAGCTTTCCTTTCAGGAAAAAGCCTATCGGTTAAAAATGATATGGTTCAAGCTATGCATCAAGCGGCGAAAAATCTTGATTTTGAACAAGCCGCATCCTATCGTGATCGCTTATCAGCTCTCTCCCACATACAAAGTCATCAAGGTATTAACCCTCAAACAATACAAGAAGCAGATGTCTTTGCAATTGCACAACAGGAAGGAATAACCTGTATTCAAGTATTTTTTTTCCGCATGGGACAAAATTGGGGAAATCGTGCCTATTTCCCTAAAGCAGATTCATCTTTTGCTCGTAGTGAAATTTTAGCAAGCTTTCTTACCCAATTTTATGATAATAAGCCTCTTCCAAAACTTATCCTTTTATCTGAAGAAATCGAAGAAAAAGCACTTCTTATGGAAGCATTCAGTCTAAAAGCAAATCGTAGAATCTTCCTCTCTTTACCCAAGCAAGGTGAACGAAAAACTCTTGTAAACCACGCTTATATCAATGCATCTGAAGCACTTGGACGCAAACTTTCTGAAACAGCTACACATACAAAATTACTTCAAGGCCTTGCTGAAATATTCCAAATGTCCCATATTCCACGCCGTATAGAGGTCTATGATAATTCTCATATCATGGGAACCAATGCGATAGGTGCAATGATTGTTGTAGATGAACGAGGATTTATTAAAAATCAATATCGTAAATTCAACATTCGCTCTACTAACATCACACCTGGTGACGATTTTGGTATGATGAAAGAAGTCATGAAACGAAGATTTTCACGTCTTATTAAGGAGTATGATCGGCCTGATAAAAGCAATGATATAAAAAACAAAAACGGCGATTCTTTTCCTATTTGGCCTGATCTTATCTTAATTGATGGTGGCGAAGGACAAATCAATAGTGTGCATACAATACTCTCTGAATTAAAATTAGACAATCTCATCATGGTCGTTGGAATCGCTAAAGGCGTAGAACGTAACGCGGGATGTGAACGGTTTTTTATAAAGGGTAAGACACCCTTTACACTTCCCCCACGTGATCCTATTCTTTATTTTTTGCAACGTCTACGCGATGAAGCACACCGTTTTGCAATCGGAACGCATAGAGCAAAACGAAAAAAAGCGACATTCAAAAATCCACTTGATGAAATTGAAAACATCGGTCCAATAAGAAAGCGTGCATTGCTTCATCATTTTGGGAGTGCCAAAGCTGTTGCCAATGCTTCACTTGAAGATTTAACAAAAGTGATAGGAATTTCTGTTAGCATTGCACAAAAAATTCATAATCATTTTAATGAAAAATAAGCTTGTTTCATCATCTTTGCCTTGTTACGTTTATAAAATAAATCATATCTTACAAAGAATTAAAAATTGCTCTATGAAAAATCATACTTTTTCTTTTCCGAATATTCTTACTTATGCACGGATCATTGCGGTACCAATGGTTGTTGCCTGCTTTTTTTTAGAAGGACGACTCCAATCAAGTGATATTGCACGTTGGATCGCTGTTTCCATTTTTGTTATTGCCTCTATTACTGATTTTCTTGATGGTTATCTGGCTCGTATTTGGGAACAAACATCGAATATTGGTCGCATGTTAGATCCTATTGCAGATAAGCTTCTTGTCTCTGCCTGTTTGCTGTTGCTTGCCGCAGATAGCACAATTGCTGGATGGACATTATGGGCAGCTATTATTATCCTTTGTCGAGAAATTCTGGTATCGGGATTACGTGAATATTTGGCTGAATTGAAAGTCAGTGTTCCTGTTTCGCGTCTTGCAAAATGGAAAACTTTTGTTCAAATGATCGCCATTGTTCTTCTCTTAGCAGGACCAGCTGGTAATAAAGTTTTTCCTTATACAGTAGAATTTGGCATCACGATGCTATGGATTTCTGCCCTCTTCACATTATGGACAGGATGGGATTATTTTCGTGCAGGCTTAAAGCATGTTATTACATAAAAAATTATCAGCCTTACATACTAAACTTTATGAGAAAATCCTAAAATATGCTATTTTGGGATTTTCTACTTTTTATATATACTTTTATTAACCAACAATTTCCAATTCTGAAAACCAAAAAGCAATTTCCATTTTTGCAGCTTCAGGACTATCTGAGCCATGAACAGAATTTTCGCCAATCGACAAAGCATGAGCTTTACGAATTGTTCCTTCTTGTGCATCTACGGGATTTGTGGCACCCATTACTTCACGGTTCTTAGCTATTGCATTCTCACCTTCTAAAACTTGCACAATTGTCGGACCAGAAGACATAAATTCAACCAATTCACCAAAAAATGGGCGCTCCCGATGAACAGCATAAAATCCTTCAGCTTCACGCCGACTCATCCACACACGTTTAGATGCAACAACACGAAGTCCTGCATCTTCAAGCATTTTGGTAATTGCTCCCGTCAAATTGCGACGCGTTGCATCTGGTTTTATCATCGAAAAAGTACGTTCTATAGCCATTTGATCACCTTTATATAACATTATCTGGCCGCTCTATAGCGAGCAAGAAGCCTTTTGCCAAGAGGAGACTGTGAAAAGATCCATAGTAAATTTAAAAAAGATGTATTGATTTTTGTAAGTTCCGGTAAAGCATAAAAACACCCGTGGTATCTGACCTCTCTATCCATCCCCCCTCTGATAATGCTAAACACCTTACATAATCTTAAATATTCCTCTTTAAAATTACCATTCATAGAAAGAAAAGATACGAAAAAACGCTATACAGCAGAGAATAATAGCCTTTATAAACAGCCAAACCTCTCTCTCAAAACACACCTCGACATTACTGCCTCACTACCAAAATGGCCCGCATATTAAGACTAGGAAAAAAATAAATACCCATTTAGAAAGTATATTGTACACCTAAAATGCCCTGAAGTGACTGTTTCGTCTTACGTCCCTTGACATAATGTGCTTGTGCATAAAGCTTTAATTTCTTACTGACTAAGCTGCTTAAACCAATACCTAATTTTCCTGCATTGCCCGATAAATCTGTGGTAAATTGATGATGTTGATTAATCATCGTATGATTATCATTTTTATTCTCACGCAACCACGACGCCGTAATATAAGCTAAAGATGAACCAACCGTCCCTAATCCAAATTCATACCCTAATGATAATCCAACCTCACTACGTAATGAAGTAAAGGCGCTTATATTACCTGTCATTTCATTCGAAAGTTTTATTTCTTGACCTTTGACTTTCAGCCATGTGAATTGCGCATAAGGCTGTAACCAATTGCTTTGAGAAAGCTTAAAACGATGACCTGCTTCAAACGACATCCCTACAGCCCATTGATTATAATTTCCTTCAATCGCTAAACCGTTTGTTGAAACTGCCCTCAGAGTATTCTGATAATGATTGTATTTTAAAATACCATCTACATACCACCCACCATGATCAAAATACGCTGCATAAGCTCCAACGCCATAAGTGTTTATGCTACTCATACCCCCTCGTGCATGGGCAATACGCGCTTGATCATAACTACCAAAACCACCAATATAAACATCTCCATTCATCCATTCACTCAAACCATTTATACCTAGCACTATCCCTGTTTGCTCAAGTTTAAAATTTATATGATCTGCGGTAATATTTTTTTTATTCTTGATCCCATACGTCCAGAAAGCCTTATTATGCTTACTTCTGTCTAGACGTCTTTCTCCCGCACGCACCGTTTGTATTTCATTGTGAAACACCATCGCCGGAGCCACTGATAAAGACAAAATGGCATCCGTAGAAGGAGTAGTCAAAAAATGAGATACGGACATTTCTTTACGCGATTGTAGATGAGATTGACGCTGATCGCTTGGGCGCAAAATCGTGTGATCGGCTAAAAATTGTGCATCAGAAGAAACAACTGCCTGCTGATGCTCTGCAAGATGGTAATGATGATCTGCTGAAACTGATATATGTTCTGGCGAAGATAAAAGAGAGGAAGGAATAAAAACCTGCTGCCCTCCTCTCAAGTGTCGCGGCGGTCTTGGTTTGGGTTGCGGCTTACCATTTCGCCCACCACTACTGCCTCGAAGAGAAGAACGAGAACTTACTCTACTAGAGAAAGGACTTGAAAAAGTTGTAGCCTTTGGTTTCTGAGGCTTACGTGGAAAATTAATAGTTGAACGTTCTGAAGCTCCAGTACTCATACCTAAATACCAAACTGTATAATTACCACCAAACTCAGAACTCTTTTCTCTTTTATACAAACTATACATATAAGCCCCACCATCAACAGTTGTAATTTCTTCACCGGAAGAATTTGCCAAAGTAAAATTAGCTTCTTGACCTCTATCAGTAATTAGCGGGATTTCAGTAGCCAAACTATTATCTTTTAAGAGAGGTCGTGTAATTTCAGTACCAGAATCAGAAACACTTATTTTGTGATTACCTGCACTACTATCAAGCAATAAGTAATCACCACCATCACCTTTGGCACTAATATTGAATCGAAAATGTAAATGGCCTGAAAGTTTTTCAACATAAAGTGTAATATGACGTGGATCATATGGGATAGAAGTAAAAATGACAGTTCCTCCTTCACCACCTAGATCTTCAATACTAATTTCAGCCTTTTTTTTTATATTCCGCTCACCAACCAAAAATATTGTTTCATCAACTCTTCCCTCTATCGGAATTCTTTTTTTAGTGATATGATTTGTCATATCACCAGCGAATAAATAAAGTTCTCCTTTATCATTAACCCTTACTGCTCCGACTACATCTTCTGCATCAATATGTAGCCACGATTTAGCGAAGTCTTTAACTGTTAAACTGTCTATAAATCCACCAGGATATACGACTTGAACAGCATAATCACTCAAGGTAGTATCATAAGATTCTCCTAACGCTAGAACATGCTGCCTTCCATTCCCAGAAATTTCAGCATACATCGATTTTCCCCCCTCTTTTCTAAGTCCCGCGTAAAGATTTTGTTCCCCGTCTTTTCCTACTTTCGTTTTCCAAGCTGTTGCGGCATCATATATATTCTGCTGCCCTACTGCACCCTCACCGCCATTAACTGTAGCATCATAAGCGCTGCTTAACTTCTCAACCCCCGTAAGATCAAGATTATTCTCTTCATGAACAAACTGTTTACCACCAAGGATTTCAGCGTTTATAGTAGTTCCCCCGCGTGTAACTATTTGTATCCCCCCTTTTTCAATAGTAGCACCCACGGAAACTGCTCCATTATCAACAACCTCAACACTGCCCTCCCCAATTTTAATATTACTACTGGGAACACTATTTGTAATCAGTGCAAAACCTTTTGATACCGTCCCTCCACTCCCCACATTTTCTACTCTTATTAGCTCTCCATTCTTGTTTCCAATTGCATTTGCATATTGCACAAGACAACTACTTATTATCAACACTGAAAAACTCCATTTGCATTTATCATGCATTATCCACACTCCATTCTCAATTATTAGATAAACATCCTGCTCTTGCACAGGCAGCTCATTTTTGATTGTATCATAATGTGTTTTATTTATGTCTAAATACAATTTATTGGAGTACTATTTAACATTGCAATCATAAGAAGATCTTTGATTCTAAGTTTGTCTAATTTCATAAAATGCAAATTATGTCCTAATATTTAAGGCATAATTTGCAATATTTTTAATAATGGATAAAGTAAACAACCTTACTTTATGAATAAGGCGTAAGCTCATTCTCATAGTTGTTACATTCCTATGAGGTCTTAACACTGACAAAATATTTTTTTTACAGCTTATCAATTACAAAATTATATTTAGAAACTATAGCGTAGTCCTAAAATACCCTGAAGTGACTGCTTGATCTTGTGTCCTTTTAAATAACGTGCTTCTGCATAAAGCGTTAATTTATCATTCACAAAACTGTTTACACCAATTCCTAATTTACCCGCATTTCCTGACAAATCCGTGATAAATTTATGCCGGTTATTAATTGTCGTATGATTATTGTTTATATTTTCACGCAACCAAGCTGCCATAATGTAAGCCGTTAATGAAGTGTCTGCATTCACAATAAACTCATGCCCTGCGGTTAACCCAATTTCACTACGTAATGAAGTTAATGGATTTATATTAGCTGTCATTCCATTAGAAAGCGTGATTTTTTTTCCTTCAACCTGTAAACCTGTTAATTTAATATAAGGCTGCATCCAAGTGTTTTGCGCTGGCTCGAAACGACAGCCTATTTCAAACGATCCACCTATCGCCCACTGATTATAATCGCTTTGAACAACTAAACCATTCGTTGAAATGGCTTTCAGATTATCTCGGAAATAATTATATTTCAAAACACCATCCAAGTACCATCCACGATAATCAAAATAAGTTGCGTAAGCTCCAATGCTGTAAGTGTTTAGATTGCTATCACCACCTCGTGCATGTGTAACGCGTCCTCGATCATAACTACCAAAACCACCAACATACAAATCTCCATGCGTCAGTTCATTCAACTGATCAGCACCAAACACGATACCTGTCTGCTCAAGCTTAAAATGTGTATGATCTGTAGCAACACGTTCTCTGCTCTTAATCGCATAAGCCCATAAATTTACATTTTTTCTGTTTTGGTCTAGAATTCCTCTTCCGGTACGTACAATTTCCAATTCATTGTTAAAAATAAGCCCAGGAACTACCGCTGTAGAGAGTACTGCATCAACTGAAGGAGTTGTTGTTGGCCCACCAGGAACCAACGGGTCTATCGGATCGAGAGGTCCTGGATTATCAATGCGGTCAGCAGATAAAAACCAAATTTTTCCATTTTCGTTCTTTCTCTGTTTCAAACCATACATATAAGTTCCACCATCAATAGCATTAATATCTTCACCAGAGAGACCTGCCAGAGTAAAATGAGCTCCACCGCTTTGATCTGTAATTAAATCACGCTTATTTGAAGAAGGATCAGTGATTTCAACCCCGGAATCAGCAACACTTATTGTATGACTCCCTTTACCATTCTCAACGAAGAGATAATCACCACGGTTCTGTGCAATAGTGGTATTGAACGCGAAATGTAAATTTCCAGAAAGATTATTAACATGAAGCTGAGAGTAATATGGATCAGAGCCAGTAAATGCAAAAATAACACTCCCTTCACCACTTAATTTTTGAATGAGAGAGCTTTTTCCATCAAATGCATCGGTGATAGAGTATAGCTTTGTATCTTTTCCATTTAAAATAATGTCTTCTACTGTAGTACGATTCTTCTCATTTTCAGCATAAAGATGAAGCTGTGCAGAATGATTCAGCAAGGTTTTGCCTTCTAAGGTTGCTCCAGAATGTACAAGTGACTTTGTTTCATCATTCATTGTTAAATTTTTTACAAATCCATCAGCATATATTTCTTGAAGAGCAGTTTCATTTAAAGTGACATCAACAGCCTTCCCCCCTTCTAAAACACGTTGTTTACCACCACCAAAAATTTGTATATTAAAGGCAGAACCACCATTTTTTGCACTTTGAGATTTTTTTGCAATTTCTTGTACACCACCTCTCATAACTTTCGTATTCCAAGTTATTCCCCCATCATATACCTTTTGTTGACCCAGTGTTTCACCTTGACCATAAATAACGGTATTAGAAGCACTACTCTCTTGAATTTGTCCTCCAACATCTCCCTCCCCGAAAACAAGTTGTTCACCTCCATAAATTTCAGTTCCCTCTACTTTTCCGCCATTCCCTACACTTTGCTGTCCACCTTCTTTAACGATAGCATTTTTTGAAAAGCCTTGTTTGCCCTTTAAAGCTTGAATATTTTCAATTCCACCATGTTCAATCTTGCTATTCTCACTTAAACCTCCCGCATAAACATAAATCTCTGCACCATTCTTTACTGTGTTATTGATAGACCGCCCTGGCTCATCTTTCTCACCATCATTAGAAATATAAGCTTTTCCATTATTATCGAGTACAAAATTTTCTAGAAGAGCTCCATCCTTAACAAAAATAAGTTCAGGACTTTTAAGTGCTGCAATATTGCTTGTTTGCATATTCCATCCAGCATTGGTATCACTATTGCTATTCTCCCCTTGTTGTCTTTTGATCAATCTTCCAGTATTTTTACTCGTGCTAACACCATTAGGCTTTTCAAAAGATCCTGATCCACTAGACATTCTCGTAACAAAATCACTGTTAGAAGCCTTAGCTTTTATACACTCTTTTGTTTTCATGTCCTCATTATAGCGACTATGAAAAGCTTGGCCATTTTTATATGAAGACTGACAAGAAAGTTTTCCCCCTCCTTCACTTGCAGCAGCTGTTTGCACAAAACAGCAGCACGCCATGAATGCCCAACAACTTGCTTTCCACTTATATTGCATAGCTATACCCTCCCCTACACACTTGAGCAGATGTCAAATGTAATTAGCTCTACAAAATATATTTTCAACCTAAAGTTGTTATAATTGTCCCAAATATTTTCTCTGATCTCATCAGATGTTTTTAATAAAAAGCACAAAGAAGAAAATTCTGCACCGTGAAAAAAGTGCATAATAAAAATACCAAACAATAACTACCCAATATCCTATCATTAAGATTACATATCCGTATGAGAATCATTCAATACACCAAACTCTGACTCACTGAGCACTGCAGTATATGTTTTTAAATGCTTACATAATAAATGGTGAAAATATTTTATTAATACGCCTAAAAAGTGTTTTTATTGCATCTATAAAAAGATTTTTAAGATGCTCAACATTGATCTCAAAAATTAGATTAACCTCTAAATAGGCCCCCCAATATCCATATTTTAAAGAAAACAAAAATATGAAATTAAAGAGATTGCAGCGTTTATAGAAATATATTTCTATTTTTTATGACATTGCAAAAATGTCTACATATAGGCATTTGAACATGCTCCTCATTCGATAATCATTGTTTATTACGAAGAGCAGAATAATAATACTGACTCGACACTGATCTGAAATTTTTATAATTATAGTAGTTCAATTTTGTAATTTGATTTGTTATATACTGAAAGGGACATTTTATTCATGTCTATAAACTCAGAAATAAAGGATATAAGCAAAAGAAATTCTCCTCGCCGAATTTTATTTGCAAGTCTTATTGGTCCCACAATTGAATTCTTTGATTTTTATGTTTTTGCAACTGCTGCAGCCCTTATATTTCCTCATGTGTTTTTCCCAACGCAAAATGACCAACTTGCCATTTTGCAATCTTTTCTAATCTTTGGAGCAGCTTTTTTTGCGCGTCCCTTTGGATCAATTCTTTTTGGACATTTTGGAGATAAAATTGGAAGGAAAGTAACACTTATTGCTTCCCTTCTTACAATGGGTCTATCAACCGTTATCATTGGCCTGCTTCCCACCTATGAAACAGCTGGTTGGTGGGCGCCTTTTTTCTTAACCCTGTGCCGTATTGGACAAGGAATGGGATTAGGAGGAGAATGGGGTGGAGCCGTTTTACTTGCAACAGAAAATGCTCCTCCAGAAAAACGCGGATGGTATGCAATGTTTCCACAATTGGGCGTTCCAATTGGTTTATTTTTATCTATTATAGTTTATTTAGGTTTGTTGCACTTTCTTGATCACGCTGAACTTTTAGCGTGGGGATGGCGTATTCCCTTTATTGCCTCAATCATTTTTATGATTGTAGGATTGTGGGTTCGTCTTTCAATCAATGAAACAGTTCAATTCAAAAAAAATCTTGAAAGTAAAGAACGTGTTAAAATTCCTATAATTGATGTCTTTTTAAAATGTCCGCGAATCCTATTTCTTGGAATATTTGCTGGTATGGCAACATTTGTTTTATTTTATTTGGTCACGGCATATTTATTAAGCTATTCAACAAATCACCTGGAATTACCATATCATCAGGCTCTCCAAGTAGAAATGATTGGTGCTATTTTCTGTGGAATTTTTACCGTTATAACCGGAAAACTTGCTGATCGTATTAAGCGTAGGACTTTGATGATTTTTGTCACAATAATTACCGGTATCTATTCTTTCGCAATTCCTTATTTTCTAAATTCTGGAATTATAGGAATTCTTGCCATGTCTATCATTGGTTTGTCGATCATGGGGATGATCTATAGTCCTCTTGGTGCTGTTTTGGCTTCGCCATATCCAACAGCAATTCGATACACGGGTTCTTCTATAACGTTTAATTTGTCTGGGATCGTAGGTGCCTCTCTTGCACCTTATATTGCCGAATATTTGGTGCAAAATTTTGATACTTCTTATATTGGTTATTATTTGCTCCTTGCTTCTTTTATTTCACTGATTTGCTTTGTGGGATTTACGGAAGATGAAATCTCCAACTAAAATGTGATAAAAAGGAGTAAAATGAGCGTTGGCGGCATAAATGCCGCCAGTTTCATTTTCCAAGACATTGGTTGAGGTATACTCAACCACAATATTCCAGCAAACAGTGCACTCAAAACAAAAAATAACATATCTGCGATATTGCTCATATAAGCAGCCGGAAATATTCCCGATAAAATGTGCGTTGTACCTAACCATGAAACGCAAAAAAAAGCTAACATAACAGCCCACAAAACAAGCAAAATTCGATCAACAATCATTATTACCGTTATTTTTTGATTATAAGCCATATTTTTAGTCCCTTAAAAGAAAGTCATGATAAAAACCAACGATCTTCCTTCTAATCCTTCCGCGATAAAGAATGTTGGATTCATTATTCTTATCAATCTTATAAAAATAACAGGCGCGACACACATCAACCCTGCTTTTCCCAACTGCGATCTTCAGTCTGCTGCCAATAAGTTAAGTTATGATTTTTCATTTTATATTTTTTCCACTG
Organism: Bartonella birtlesii IBS 325; assembly: GCF_000273375.1. NCBI lineage: Bacteria > Pseudomonadati > Pseudomonadota > Alphaproteobacteria > Hyphomicrobiales > Bartonellaceae > Bartonella > Bartonella birtlesii. The sequence goes on along the minus strand of NZ_CM001557.1, from coordinate 1,064,477 downwards.
CACCCGAGCAAAATTCAACTGTTCATCGTTTTGACCATCAAATATCACGACAAGCCGTTGATAAGCCTCAATATCCGAGCAAACAGCTCCCTCTATGAGAAAACGTATCTTGGAATCATTCGGATTTTCCTGTCCTGTGGTCAGAAAAACAGGTTGCAAATTTGGATATTGATCACACTCTGTCCCATGTCCAATAAATGCTTCATCAGAATAGGTCCATAAACGCATGTCTATAGCATCGCGTTGTTCTCTACTCACACATTGTATTGTGACCTTACCAAAACGGATTAATGCACGTTCCACCAACGTTGGCAAAATATCCCCCAGCGTTGATTGCGTCAAATGATAGAATAAAATATCCACCCTCTTAGCCCTCATCGCTCTTTATAAAAAAATCAATATATTTGAGGAGAAATGTCTACCATCTCCATCATAAAAAGAACTGGTCAAAAATATAATGCTCCCTCTTTTCTTAGCAATATGCATTACTTGTTTTTTCATATGCACTAAAGAGAGAAAAAAAACAAATTATCATTTCTTGCGTACAACAAAAGATTTATATCAGCTTATTTTCTTACTTCTCTATAATCTATCGCTAAAAATAAAATATAATGTATGGCACAATGGGTTGAAATTATTTCATAATTCTACATTCTTTATTTTATAAATAATATGCAAAAGATATAAAATATTTTAAATTTTGGTTATATTTTTCATTTAAGGCAGTGTAGAATACTTGTTTCTAGATTAAAGACATGAGGATGTTACCCTATTTATGCGTATTATTGAATTGTACATTCTAAAACGTGTTCTTATCTTATTTAGTGCTGTCATGATTGCAGCAGTTGGTATCAGCTGGACAGTACAAATTCTTGCACGAATAAACTTTCTTACAACAAGTAGACAAACGCTCCTAACAGTCTTGCAGTTTTCACTCTCATTAGTTCCCCCTGTTATTTTTCTTGTTATTCCATTTGCATTAGTAATCGCAATTACAAATACCCTTTCGGCGATGAATCAAGATTCAGAGCTTGCCATCATCAGCGCCTCTGGTTTTCCTAAAAGTACTATGTGGAGACCAATTCTTCTTCTTGCTATTGTTGCATCATGTCTTTCCTTTTTTATAGCCAATTTTGTTGTTCCTCAAGCACGCCTTAACATGCGACAAATGCTAGCAAGTGCCCATGTTGATCTTATTAATCTTTTTATCAGTGAAGGAAGTTTCCAAAAACTTGCCAACAATCTTTACATAGAAATTGGTGAACGAAATCCAAACGGAACCCTTGAGCGTCTCTTCATTGCTGATCAACGTGATCCTAAAAATGATCTTTTTTATTATGCAACAAATGCATCAATTGTTAGCAATAAAAGTGGTAATTTTCTTGTTCTCAATAACGGCGAAATAGAAAGAATCAATCATCAAAATGACAGCGTTTCAATTGTTCAATTCAGCTCTTATACCTTTAGCTTGGGTGAATTTATCCCCAACGATAAAACACCTACACTTTATCCAAAAGATCAACCTCTTCTTTATTTACTAAGCCCTAACCCTAAAGACCCCTATTATCAAAGGAAACCACTCCAATATAAAGCTGAATTTCACCGCAGACTTACAGAATGGCTCTATCCTGTTGTTTTTTCACTCATTGCATTAGCAGTATCAGGAGATACGCGCTCATATCGACAAGCACGTAATTCTGTAAATTTCTCTGCGATTGCTTTTTCTTTACTTGTTTATTGGATGGGATATTTTTTTGCTGAAAAAGCAAAGAGTGATCTTGCATATGTTCCTCTTCTTTATATAACTCCTATAGGAATGAGTGCTTTGGTTTCTTTCATGCTTTTGACCAATCATACAATTGGTATCCCCACAAAACTTAACGAGAGTCTTCAAATCATTTTTCAAAAAGTGAAAAGCAAATTTGTCCACCGAAAATCTCAATATCCCACGGATAAAATATCATGATTGGATGGACGCTTGGACAATATTTCTTTACACGTTATCTTAAAACAATCTGTTATTTTTTTGGGGTATTTTTATTCTTGCTCTTTTGATCGACTTTACAGAAAACTCTAGCCGACTTTCCCACCTTCCTCATTATACGGCAAAAGATGCTTTTTTCATCTCTGCTTTACGCATCCCTTTTATCATGCAACAACTTATTCCTTTTATTACACTCTTTTCTGCAATGGTAATGTTGATCTCGCTTAATCGAAAGCTTGAGCTTGTTGTGACCCGCTCTATTGGTGTTTCTGCATGGCAATTTCTTATGCCAGCCTGTTTGGGAGCTTTTCTTTTGGGATTATTTTCTATTTTCCTTATTAATCCTCTTGCTGCATGGGGATTTTCTCACGCAGAAAAAATGATAACTGAGTGGCGTAATAATAATGTACTAACACCTCTTCATAATACACGTATCCCATGGTTAACACAACGCACCATTTCAGATAGAACAACCATTGGTGCTAAATCTGTTACCGATCAAGGACTCTCTCTTCTTGACGCAACCTTTGTACAATACAATGATAATGCAACAGTTAAAAATTGGATTAATACAAAAAAAGCAACATTAACAAATGGCGCTTGGTTGTTAACAGATGGAACTATCTACAAAATAGGACATCCTCCTGAAAAATTTACGACATTTCAAATAAAAACTAATTTAAAGCCTGAATTTTTAACTGAACGTTTAGCAAATCCAGCAACTATCCCATTTTACCAATTGCCCAAAAAAATTATGATTGCACGTTCATTTGGCTATTCTGCCAATAGTTTTGATATGTATTTACAATCTTTGATTGCATTACCCGCATTGCTTGTGGCGATGACTCTTATTGCAGCAACTGTTTCTTTAAATTTCACCCGCTTTGGGCAATCTGGAATGTTAATTCTTGGTGGTGTACTCGCTGGATTCATGCTTTATGTTATTTCTGTACTTGTTCAGGCTTTTGGTAACGCTGGATATATTCCACCAATTATTGCAGCTTGGACACCAGTTATTATTGCATTATTTTTAGGAATCTCTTTTTTACTGCATAAAGAGGATGGCTAAGTGAACGTATTAATAAGTAAAAAAGTGATTTTGGCAAAATTAAGTCCCCTTACTTTGAAAAATATTATGGGCTGTATCTTAATTATATCTTTATCTTGTTCTGTAAATGCCAATGGCTCTCCTTTTTTTGCTCAAAGTCGCATCCAAAATCCGGTAAGTCCTCTCTTGCTCTCTGCAAATGAACTTATCTACAACCGTGATGAAAATACTGTTTCCGCACAAGGCAATGTCCAAATCGAATATGATGGCAATAAGGTCGTCGCTCAAAAAGTCACTTACAATCAAAAAACAGGGCGAATCATAGCGCAAGGAAATGTTGAAGTTATTCAAAAAGATGGTAACAGAATTTATTCTAACCAAATTGATATGACTAAAGACTTCGGTGAAGGATTTGTAAAGGCTTTACGCATTGATACCGCTAACAACATTCATTTTGCAGCAGCAAGTGCTACACGTAACAACAGTCAAATAACAGTCTTCGATAATGCCACTTACACAGCCTGTGAACCTTGCTCTTATAAACCAGATAGAGAAGTTATATGGAGGATTAAAGCAAGAAAGATCATATGGAATAATGTTACTAAAAAAATTCGCTTTGAAAATAGTTATTTTGAAATTTTTGGTGTACCAATTCTACACTTTCCAACTTTTGAACTTAATGATCCAACGGTGAAACGTGCAAGCGGTTTCCTTGCTCCTCGCTTTTTTTATGCCGATTATCTTGGCATGGGTATAAAAAATTCTTACTTTTGGAATCTCGCACCTTATTATGATTTTACATTTTCTTCGACCCTCTATACACAACAAGGACTTTTAACAGAAGCTGAATGGCGTCAACGTTTTAAAACAGGCAATTATAACATTCGCTTTGCTCATATATACCAAATGAAACCGCGCAACTTTAACAATGATACAATTGATGCACAGCATAAAAATCGTTATATGTTTGCAACAAAAGGAGATTTTCGTATTAATTCACACTGGGCTTACGGATGGGATATTTTTTCACAATCTGATCGACATTTTAGTCGTGCTTATAAACTCGAGAACTATAATAATCCCACGCAACTTTCTCAACTTTATTTGAATGGTCTGGCTGGGAAAAATTATTTTGATATGCGTTTTTATCATTTCAAAGTTCAAGATTTGATCTTGGATGATCCTCATGAACGTCATTCTCGGCAAGCGTGGGTTCTTCCCCGCATTGATTACTTTTTTACCCCAGCCAAATCAATTTATCATGGAGAGCTTACTTTTCATAGCAATATGCAATCAATTTATCGTCGTCATACTGATTTTAGTTCTACTAACTGGAATGGGAATCCTCTCAACACTGTTAGGATTTCTGGTATTGCAGGAAATAGTTTTCGTTTAACAAATGAACTAGAGTGGAAAAAACGTCTCTATATGCGCAGTGGGCTGATACTAGCTCCTCTTCTTTCTTTACGTGCTGATATTATTTCCACAAATATGCACGAAAATAATACTGTTCATATCCCAAATGATTTCTCATCCACTTTTCGTAGTTTAACAGTTCGTGGCATGGCAACTGCTGGCTTAGAATTACGCTATCCGTTCCTCATTACATCGGCAAATTCTACACATATTATAGAACCAACGGCACAAATTTTTATACGAAATAATGAACGCTATATAGGACAAATCCCTAATGAAGACGCGCAAAGCTTCATATTTGATGCAACCACCCTCTTTCAACGTGATAAATTCTCTGGTTATGACCGTATAGAAGGTGGAACAAGAGCCAATATAGGCTTAAGATATTCTGGAGATTTCAACAATAACTGGTCTTTTTATGGCCTTGTTGGACAATCCTTTCATCTTGCAGGAAAAAATTCTTTTGCAGAAAAGGACTTTGTTAACGTAGGCATTCATTCTAGCTTAGAGGCAACACGTTCAGACTATGTGGCAATGTTTGGTACAAATAATAAAAACGGCTTTTCCTTAGAATCTCGTGGACGTTTTGATAAAAAGACAGGAAAAATTCGTCGCAACGAAATCGAAGTAGCACAGAAATGGAAAAATTTTTGGGGAGCAGTGCAATATGCTTACATTGCAAATCAACCAGATTATGAACATCCACAAGAGCGCCAAGAAATTTCGTTTCAAACGGGCATAAAACTAGCTAACTATTGGTCTGTTAACAGCAATGCCGGTTATGATTTAGTATCTGGAACATTCACAAAACGAGGAATCAGCTTGAACTATACAGATGAATGTTTTGGACTAACATTTGGTTATCAGCAAATAACTGATCCAGGAAAAAAACACCTCTACAAAACTTTAATTTCTCTCTTTCATTGCGTACAATTGCAGACATTGGAAAAAAGATAAACTAAAGTTTATAAGGAGAATGTAGAGGCAATTTAACTTATTATTGTTTTTATAAAAAAAACGTATATTTTGAGGAATTGATGAAAATTAATAAACAATGCGAAGGCCTATTTACATGAATAAATTGAAAAAGCGTATTCTTACTTTGTTTTGTATTGCACCTTTGAGTGTGAGCAACCTACTGGTAAGTGGATTTTTAATTTCACCGGTCTTTGCACAAACGAGCATTGTTGTCACAGTCAATGGTAAACCCATCACAAATTATGATATTCAAAGACGTGCAGCTTTTCTAAGATTGCAACAAAAACAAGGCAATCTTACCCTGCAAGCTAAAAATGAGCTTATCAATGAAGTTCTCAAAAATATTGAAATTAAGCGTCGAAATATTGAGGTAAGCAATGATGAAGTTGATAAAGCTTTTGAAAATTTTGCAATACAAAATAATATGACTATTGATCAACTTAATCAGATTCTGATTCAAAATGATATAACAATACAGCACTTTAAAGATTACATCCGTGGACAAATGGGATGGGGGCGTCTTGTTAATGCACGCTATCAAACTGAAGCGGGTATGATTACCGAGCAAGAAGCTGTACGCAGAATATTAAAAAATGGTGGAGTAAAGCCTTCAACAAATGAATATACACTACAGCGAATTATTTTTGTTATTCCTGCACATCGCCGTGCAGAAATTCTTGAAAGACGCCAAAGAGAAGCCAATAACTTCCGTGCACATTTCCGTGGGTGTGTGAATGCTCACAATCAGGCAAGAGGTATCTTAGATGTTACAATTCGCCACTTGGGAAAATTTCTTGAACCCCAGCTTCCTAGTTCGTGGGAGCAAGCTATCCTTGCAACACCTGTGGGAAAAATGACTCATTTTCAGGAAACATCTGATGGAATTGAGGCAGTAGCTGTCTGCAAAATAAAAAGAGTTTCTGATGATTACGTGGCACGGCTAATATTTTCTCTTCAAGATAATAAACAAAAAAGCTCGCAAAAACTTGAAAAATTAAGTGAAAAATATTTAGAAGAATTGCGGCGGGTAGCGCGTATTCAAAACTCATAATGGCTGCACTTATTGTTAGTGGTGGTGATCCTGCCGGCATTGGTCCTGAAATAGTATTGAAAGCGTGGAGTTTGCGTGTTACACGTCAAGTTCCACCTTTTGCTCTTTTTGCTGATCCAGACGTTATTCGTTCGCGCGCTCGTTTTTTACATATAGATGTTGAAGTAGAATCTGTTTTAATAAATAATCCTGTAAAAAACTTTCAAACTGCTCTCCCTATAATACCATTAAAAAACCGACAAAGCGATCAACTAGGCTCGCCTTCACCGGACAATGCTGCTGGAATAATTGAAGCGATTAAACGCAGCGTTCAGTTGATTCGAGATAGACATGCGTGCGCACTCGTTACTTGCCCTATTGCAAAAAAAAGCCTTTACGACGCTGGGTTTAAATTTCCAGGTCATACAGAATTCTTAGCTGATTTGGCCTACACAATCTTCGATAAATGCTATCATCCGGTTATGATGTTATCTGGACCTCGATTAAAAACAGTTCCCATTACTGTTCATATTCCATTCAATGAAGTCCCCTCACATGTCACTCGCGATTTAATTATTCAAACAGCATTAATTACTGAAAACGACTTAAGAATGCGATTTAAAATAACTTCTCCTCGTCTCGCTATTGCTGGCCTTAATCCTCATGCTGGAGAAGAAGGGGCAATGGGTAAAGAAGATATTGAAATTATCCTTCCTGCTGTTGAATATCTTAAAAATAAAGGGTTCAATATTGTAGGTCCACTGCCTGCCGATACAATGTTCCATGAAAGAGCAAGACAGGCATATGATGTTGCCCTTTGCATGTATCACGACCAAGCCCTCATTCCTGTTAAGACATTGGACTTTGATACCACTGTCAATATCACTTTAGGACTTCCATTTATTCGTACTTCACCAGATCACGGAACTGCTTTTGATATTGCTGATAAAGGAATAGCCTCTCCTGAAAGCTTTATTTCTGCTCTTAAACTTGCAAGCCAACTTGCAAAAAATAGTTTGATACCATGCCAATAGATGATCTTCCTCCTCTTCGTGAAGTAATTAATAAATATAGATTACAAGCTCATAAATCTTTTGGCCAAAATTTTCTTTTTGATCTTAATTTAACATCTAAAATTGCTCATCAAGCAGGAAATATAGAAGGAAAACCTGTTATTGAAGTTGGCCCTGGTCCTGGGGGGCTGACTCGTGCCTTGCTTGCAAAAGGTGCCATTGTCACAGCGATAGAACGTGATGAACGTTGTATACCAGCTCTTTTAGAGATAGAACAGCACTATCCTCAAAAACTAAAACTTATTTGTAATGACGCACTAAAGCAAGATTTTTCAAAACTCTTTGAAACATATCCAGAAAAACCACGCATTATTGCAAATCTTCCCTATAATATTGGAACACAACTTTTATTAAATTGGTTGTTGGCTGAACCATGGCCTCCTTTTTATGAATCAATGACATTGATGTTTCAACGTGAAGTTGCCAACCGCATTATCGCAAAACCTCAATCAGCCCACTATGGACGTCTTAGTGTCTTAACCGGATGGCGTACCACTGCTAAAATTGCTTTTGATGTGCCTCCTCAAGCCTTTATACCAGCACCCAAAATAACTTCTTCCGTTGTTCATATCATTCCGCGAACACAACCTCTTACCTGCTCCGCACAAAAATTAAGCTTTGTCACAAAAACCGCTTTTGGACAAAGACGAAAAATGCTTCGTCAAAATCTTAAAACACTTGGAGATGAAATGCTTTTAAAAAAAGCTGGAATCGATGGAACACGCCGTGCTGAAACACTTTCAATTGCCGAATTTGTGGCTTTAGCTAATTTGGTGATTTAAACAGCATAACTTTTTGCTCACTATTCCTTTTCAAAACAATAAGAATATTAATCAATCTTTTCAGCAATAAGTCCATCAATGAAAGATTCAAGAAAGGAGCACCGCTCACGTTTTACTGTTTCGGCTAAATAAATCGATTTAATAAGCGACAAAGATTGATTTAAATCTTTATTAATAACGACATAATCATAAAAATGCCAATGCTGTATTTCCGTCCGTGCATTCTCTAATCGTAAATCAATGGTATCTTGATTATCTTCTGCTCGACGATGTAAACGTGAAACGAGCTCTTTCATTGATGGTGGAAGAATAAAAACAGATACAGTATCTCCTAGCATTTTTTTTGTAGCTGCTTTGTGCCTTGGTAATCAATATCAAATAACATGTCTCGGCCAACACTCAAAGCATCTTCAACGCTTTCACGTAAAGTGCCGTAATAATTTCCATGCACTTCTGCCCATTCAATAAACTCATCACCATCACGTTTGCGTTCAAACTCTTTTTTTGAAATAAAATGATAATGAAGACCATTCACTTCACTAGGACGTCTTTGCCGTGTTGTCATACTGATGGAGAGCTCTAATTGTCCCTCTTTTAAAAGTAAGCGAGAAAGGGTTGATTTACCAGCTCCTGAAGGCGAAGAGAGAATAAATAAAAAACCGCGACGTTTATTCCTTTTTTTAGTAGCCAATTCATTCCCAAAGAATGTCATCATACTGTTCTACTTCTCTTCAAAACTTTAATAACACGTTTTCTACAATCACCCAAATTAATGCGTTGCTTTTAATGCACGCCATTTGCGAACATTCATATTATGTTCCTCTAAAGTTCTAGAAAAGACATGCCCTCCAGAACCATCAGCGACAAAATAGAGTACATCACTGCTTGGCGAATGTGCCACTGCTTTCAAAGAATCACGACCTGGATTCGCAATAGCTGTTGGTGGTAAACCATTAATTTTATAAGTGTTATATGGTGTCTCTTTCTCAAGATCTGAGCGGTAAATTGCGCGACCGGGTGGTATCCCTTTTCCACCAAAAAGGCCATAAATAACGGTTGGATCAGATTGAAGACGCATATGCTTTGCAAGACGGTTATAAAACACCGCTGCAACCTTTGGTCGCTCAGAAGCAATTCCTGTCTCTTTTTCAACAATTGATGCCAATATAACAAATTCATCAATGGATTTTATTGGTAAATCAGGTGAACGCGTAGCCCATATAGCATGAATTAATTTTGTCTGTCCTTCACGCAATCTGTTTATAATTTCTTTACGCGTTGTTCCCCGAATAAAACGAACAGTATCTGTCATCAAACTGCCTTCTGGAGGTAAAGCTTTTGGAAGATCTCCAATTAAAATTTCATTGGCAGCCAATCGATCGAAAACTTGTTGAACCGTCAAGCCTTCTGGCACTGTAAACGTATATTCAATAGATTTTCCTTTCACAAGGATATCCATAATATCCCGCATCGAAGCATGCGCTGGAATTAAATATTCACCAGCTTTCAGATGTGTTGTTTTTTGGTGATAACCAACTCCATAAACAAAAATATCAGATGATCGAATGAGACCACGTTTTTCAAGGAGTGAAGCAATTTCACGGATTCCTATCCTAGGATAGATAAGAACAACTTGTTCCTCTTCAGCCATCCCCTTTCCTTCAAAAATAGTTTTGCCGATATAAAGAGGAATGCTTATGGCTAAAATAATAACTACAATCAGCATCAAAAAAAAATGACCGAGAATAACCAACGGATTACGTACAATAAACGATTTCTTTCGTATCTTATGTGCTAACATACCATTATTATCTACTCTATGATCCAAAGAGGAATCCTTTACGTCCTTTAGTGGTCTTCTATTTTTCACACCGGACACAACTATCACCCTCACTAAATTTTAAGTATTATAATTATAATCTTCTCACTTATAATTTTATAATAAAGTAGAAAACACAAAAAAAACAAACAATTTCTTATTTTTCAAAACGCCGCATTACTAAAGACGCATTTGTCCCACCAAAGCCGAAAGAATTGGAAAGAATCGTATCAATTTTTCGTTCACGCGGTTTATACGGAACAAGATCAATTTTCGTTTCGATTGATGGATTATCAAGATTAAGTGTTGCGGGAGCAATATTATCTCGTATCGCTAGAATACAAAAAATAGCCTCAGCTGCACCAGCAGCACCAAGTAAATGCCCCACAGATGACTTTGTTGATGACATAGATACTTGTGGTGCATAATGCCCTAAAACGCGCTCAACAGCTTTCAACTCTATGACATCAGCCATCGTTGAAGTGCCGTGAGCATTAATATAATCAAGTTCGCTTACATTCACTTGAGCACGCTTAAGAGCAGCTATCATGCTACGCTGTGCACCTTCACCACTTTCTGAAGGAGCAGTAATGTGGTAAGCATCTCCAGATAAACCATAACCAATAATCTCAGCATAAATGCGAGCACCGCGTTTTTTTGCATGTTCAAGCTCTTCTAAAATGACAACTGCTGCTCCCTCACCCATTACAAAACCATCACGATCAGCATCATAAGGACGTGAAGCACGTTCAGGGTCATCATTACGACAAGTAGAAAGCGCTCTACAAGCAGAAAAGCCAGCAAGAGATATTCGATTTATCGGAGACTCAGTTCCCCCTGCCACCATAACATCTGCATCCCCCAATGCAATTAAACGTGCTGCATCACCAATGGCGTGCGCTCCTGTTGAACAAGCCGTTACAACTGAATGATTGGGGCCGCGCAAACCATACTTAATAGACACATAGCCAGAAGCAAGATTAATTAAACGTCCTGGAATAAAAAAAGGAGAAACACGCCTTGGACCTTTGTCACGAAGCGTATAACCAGCCTCAACAATACCTTCAACGCCACCAATTCCCGAACCAATCAATACACCCGTGCAAACCTGATCTTCCTCACTGTTGGGAAACCACTCAGCATCTGCAAGTGCTTGACCAGCAGCAGCCATTGCGTAAACAATAAATGCATCAACCTTGCGCTGTTCCTTGGGATCCATATATAAATTAGCATTATATGTACCGTCTGTTCCGTCACCCAATGGAATACGAGCAGCAATCTGGCACGGCAAATCCGACACATCAAATTCAGTAATGCGCCGAACACCACTTTTCCCCTCAAGAAGGTGCTTCCAACTATATTCAACATCACCAGCTAATGGAGATACTAACCCTAAACCAGTAACAACAACACGTCTCATAATTTTAAAACCTTGGATTGAGATTTATCTCTCAAAGCTCTCTTCTTAAAATAGTCCTCCAAAAGCAAAAGCAAAAGCAAAAGCATTTTACGCTTTTGCCTTTCAATTTCACGCAGAAGCTTTATCAATAAATTTCACTGCATCACCTACTGTGAAGATCGTCTCAGCGGCCTCATCTGGGATTTCGACACCGAATTCTTCTTCAAAAGCCATAACAAGCTCAACCGTATCAAGGCTATCTGCTCCTAGATCATCGATAAAGCTCGCATTTTCCACGACCTTATCTGCATTAACTCCAAGATGCTCTACGATAATTTTCTTAACGCGCTCTACTGTATCACTCATGTTGAAATCCTCAAATTTATTTTCCTATAATTTGGTTAGCTATATCGGCTTATCCAATCAAGCAATAGATGCATTGCTCTAAAAGATTTTAGCAGCGATTTAAAACATTCTGTGGATATCCCCTACAAAATAAAAAAATCCGATAGCCTGACAATCCGATATAAATTGATTAACCTACAACTTTTAGAGAAATAGACACATCTGCCCATTTCATTCGTTACTATCTAAAATAATACGACTTATAAATCAATGTGCAATAAAGCAAATACTCAGATCATTGCCATCCCGCCATTGATATGTAGTGTTTGACCCGTTACATATGCCGCTTCATCACTCGCTAAATAAACAGCAGAAAAAGCTATTTCTTCTCCATTCCCCATGCGCTTCATTGGAATCGCAGCCATAATAGTTTCTTTTTGTTTCTCATTAAGTTTTTCGGTCATAGCAGATTTAATGAATCCTGGAGCAATACAATTAACCGTTATGTTCCGTGAGGCAATTTCTTGTGCTAATGCTTTAGAAAAGCCTATCAAACCAGCTTTTGCAGCACAATAATTTGTTTGCCCAGGATTTCCAACAACACCAACGACAGATGTTATGTTAATAATTCTTCCATAACGACGCCGCATCATAGAATGTGTTAATTCACGTGTCAAAGTAGAAGCAGCTGTGAGATTGATTGCTAAAACATCATCCCAGTCTTGATCTTGCATACGTACAAAAAGACCATCTCGAGTGATTCCTGCATTGTTAACCAATATATCAACACCATTCATTTCTTTTTCTGCTATTTCAGCCAATTGCTTAATAGATTGACGGTCAGAAAGATTAGCGGGAAATACAAAAACATTTTGTCCTAAATCTGTAGCTACTTCTCTTAACTTGTCTTCACGCGTTCCATGTAACCCAACAATTGCTCCTTGCGCGTGAAAACAACGCGCTATTGCCTCACCGATTCCTCCCGAAGCCCCCGTTATAAGAGCTTTACGACCTGTTAACTTAAACATCTTTTTAGACTCCTTATAAATTAAACATCAAGTACCTGTAATGCTGTTTCTATTTCTCTAACTGTTCCAATTGTTAATCCCTTGATGTCTTTGTTAATACGACGCGTTAAACCTGTTAATACTTTTCCAGAACCAACTTCAAAAAGCGTATCAACCCCATTGGCACTAATCCACTCTATTGTTTCACGCCATCGCACTCTTCCTGTCACTTGTTCAACAAGAAGCGTAATAATACGCTCTGGATCACTCTCTGGTGCAACAGAAACATTGGCAATGAGAGGAACAAGAGGAGCCCTTTTGTTAACAGTCAAAAGTGCTTTCTTCATGGCAACAGCGGCAGGCTGCATTAAGGTTGAATGGAAAGGTGCAGAAACCGGAAGAAGAAGTGCACGTTTAGCACCTTTTTGAGACGCAATCCCTACTGCTATCTCTACCGCTTTTGCTTTACCTGAAATAACAATTTGCCCACCACCATTATCATTAGCGATTTGACATTGTCCTTCTTCAGAAACGGTTTCACAAATTTCTTCTACATCTTTCTCACTCAAACCAATCAGTGCTGCCATAGAACCTTCACCAACAGCAACAGCGGCTTGCATAGCATTTCCACGAATGCGCAAAAGCTTTGCCGTATCAGTAAGACTAAACATACCAGCAGAACAAAGAGCCGAATATTCTCCCAAAGAATGACCTGCAACAAATTTCACCTTCTCCTCTATATTCAGCCCCAATTGTTCCATCACACGAATAACAGCCATGGATACAGCCATTAATGCTGGTTGCGCATTTGCTGTTAGCGTCAAAACATCTGCTGGTCCTTCAAAAATGATCTTTGATAACTTTTCACCTAAAGCCTCATCGACTTCCTCAAAAACCATCTGTGCTGCAGAAAATTGCTCTGTAAGCGCTTTACCCATACCAACAAGCTGACTTCCCTGCCCTGGAAAAATAAAAGCTGCCACCATCTATCCACTCCTAAAAATTGTGCCATTAAATTATTTTTTTATGATCTTATTCATTAACACAAATTAAGACAAACTATCTTATTTGGAACGAATACCTCTCTTAAAGTTATACTTTAATGGTGGAATTTGATATAAAAACTTAGGAAAATACGGTACCATAAACTGAATAACAGCATAACCGATAAAACCTCCTAAAAACGTACCCACTAAAACATCAAAGGGATAATGTATACCAACGAATACGCGTGCCCAACAAATTAGACATAAAAGAACTGCCGCAAACTGAGATGCAACTTTGTATCGGTAGAAGTAAAGATTCGCCACATAAGATGCGATAGTCAAAGCGTGATTACTCGGAAAAGAAGCAGTTGGACGATGCTTAATCAGTGGTATTGTCAACCCCATAACAAATGGGCGTGGATGAAAATAAATAAGAGAAATAAGATAACCTATAAAAAGAGCCATACAAATGCTCACGCAAATACTTAGCGCCACACGCCGTTCTATAATTTCACCGCAAAACCACAACGCACAAAGATGTAGTGGAATGACATAAATCAAAAACTTTGCACAAAAAATACTAAACAACACTAAAACCGACCAAGATTGATGATTGCCAGCAAGCATTTGAAAAAGCGCAACGTCAATCTGGTTGAAAAAATCCATTTTTCTCTCCTTTATATTTATAGCTTTAAAGCATCGTTTCTTTGTAAAAAAGTGATATGAAAAATATATCAAAATTCAATAAATTAATTTTTTTATGCGCATAAACTTGCTATTTTTAAAGATAAGCTGTAAATACTAGGCGTTTGTTGCCGGCACTTTAGCTGGAGATTGAAAGGAAGACTGGAAATTGACTAGTAGAAAACATAATGTTTTCGGCTTCCTGTATCTCCGCTCTCGAATGTCTCGAATTGTAAACGTGTCCTTTCTTCTTTGGTTTTCCAAAAAAGACAAGTTGCAGAGGCTTTGCGCTGAAACCGGTAAAGTTTAATTGAAGAAAGGCAAAACAATGGCTCTTTATGAACATGTGTTCCTTGCCCGACAGGACATTGCTCCACAGCAAATTGATGAACTTTTGAGCCTCTACAAAGGTGTCATTGAAGTGCATGGTGGAAAAGTTGGGCGCGTAGAAAATTGGGGCCTTCGGCCCCTCGCATACCGTATCCGCAAAAACCGTAAGGCTTATTATGTGCTGGTTAATATTGATGCGCCAGCTACGGCAATTGCTGAAGTTGAGCGTCAGATGCGCATCAATGAAGATATTCTGCGTTATATGACCATTCGTGTAGAAAAACATGAAACAGAGAAATCTGTTGTACTCTCACGGCTTGATCGTAATGCTCACATTGGTCAAGATGAAGAACGATCTCGCTCCCCACGTCGTCAACGTGAAGATGCCATAGAAGGAGTAGAATGATGAACGATATTAATCAAGCTGCAGCACGTCGTCCTTTCCACCGACGTCGTAAAACATGTCCGTTTTCAGGTGCAAATGCTCCCAAAATTGATTATAAAGATGTCAAATTGTTGCAGCGTTATATTTCAGAACGTGGGAAAATCGTCCCTTCGCGAATCACCGCCGTTA
The DNA here is from genome assembly GCF_000273375.1 of Bartonella birtlesii IBS 325. NCBI lineage: Bacteria > Pseudomonadati > Pseudomonadota > Alphaproteobacteria > Hyphomicrobiales > Bartonellaceae > Bartonella > Bartonella birtlesii. The sequence goes on along the minus strand of NZ_CM001557.1, from coordinate 1,049,022 downwards.
GCCAAAAAAAACAGCGTGAGTTAGCTAATGCCATTAAACGTGCTCGTTTTCTAGGTTTACTTCCATATGTTATAAGGTAAACTCTCTGTGAACTATGCAGCTGGGGAAATTCCTCAGTTGCTTTCCCTTGTATGATCTAACCATATATTAATTATATGCCTGTATTAAGATATAAAAATACCAAAAGTTGAGGTGTTTATAATGCCTCTAACTGCAAAAGGCAGGACAGCGATAAATGGAAAAATTTAATCTTTATAAAATAATGACTGGTATTTTAGCCGGGTTATTTGCTGTTGTGATAGCAATGGCAATTATCAACGTTGCAAATATTGTACCCTTTTTTTCTCTTCTTCTTGGTTGCTGTCTTTCATTGCCAATTTTCATTGTTGCATTCGGTCAAGGAACATTATCCAGCTTCGTTGCTCTCATAATTGCTACTGCTGTTCTTATCATCACCACTGATATTTATATTGCTCTTGGTTTTATGTTGTTATTTTTCCTTCCTGCTGTTTATGCCTCTTGGCTCCTTGGACTTGCAAGACCAACGCAAAAAGAAGATACTCTGATATGGTATCCATTATCATCAGTAATTTTTCATTTAACCAATTTTATTGCTCTTATAGCGACCTTTATCGGATTCTATGTTCAGACTCGTCCATCCACACCCCTCATTGCAGAAAAAATCACTGCAGACATAACACAAGCTATACAACAATCGCGGTCAATAAAAGAAACTGATATACGCGCTTTTGGTGAGTTTTTAATGACACATGCAGCGACTTTAACTGCGATTGCTCTTACCTTTTATAGTTTGGTTTTTCTTATTGGTAACCTTTATTTTTCTATGATAACAGCACAACATATGAAATGGTTGAAAAGACCCCGTGATGATTGGAGTCAAACTCTACGCCTTCCAATCTCTGGAATTTTTATTTTTATTCTTGTTTGTATAGCATCAATGATTGATTTTAGTACTGCTACTAATTTGAGCACACGTGTCTTTAGCTCTGCATATACTGTGATCATAGCAATCTGTGGTTTAGCATATCTTCACAATATTACAAAAGGAATCAACGGTCGCATTATCATACTCTCTCTTGTTTATATTGCTATTTTAACCGTCGTTTTTGCTCCACCTATTGCTCTCATGACGCTTTTAATGGGTATTTGGGCAACGATTCAATACAATTTTCAATCACGCAAAAAACTTCATTAAATTTATTTGTTCGAAAGGAAAAACTATGGATATTATTCTACTTGAGCGCATTCCTCGTCTTGGTCAGATGGGTGATATTGTCTCAGTGAAAGATGGTTATGCACGTAATTTTCTTTTACCTCAAGGCAAAGCTTTACGCGCGAATGAAGCTAATAAAAAACATTTTGAAATACAACGTGCACAACTTGAAGCACGCAATCTTGAACGCAAAAGCGAAGCACAGAAAGTTGCTGAAAAGCTTGATGGTAAATCATTTATTGCCGTTCGTTCAGCAGGTGAAACAGGACAGCTTTACGGATCTGTATCAACACGTGATATTTCTGAAATTATAACAAGTGAAGGTTTTTCCATTGGACGCAATCAGGTTGAACTTAACCATCCAATAAAAGCCATCGGCCTATATACCATCACTCTTAGTCTGCATCCTGAAGTGCAAATTTCTGTGATCATTAATGTTGCGCGTTCAACTAGTGAAGCACAACGTCAAGCAGAAGGTGAAAATTTAACCTCTGCTGAAGCAATATATGATATTCAGAAAAAAATGAATGAAGAAAAGCAGAATAAATTATCAGCAGAAGAAAAGAATGAAAATGATATAAACAACGGTGAATAAAGAAGTTTAATTGTTTTTTCCTATCTTGTATTATTTTTTCATCGTTTAGTAAATTGGCGTATTATAAAAACACTCAGATAAAAAGTTGGGTGTTTTATTGTTTTATCATCAAAAAATTCAATTTTGATGGGGAAATAACATCTAACATATTGTGTAAAAGCGTTCCATACTAAAAGCTATGCGCGCAATAAGCAAAATACTTACACATGTTATTTACTTAAGATAGAAATGAAAAACTTCTTTCTTTCTACTTTTTAAAAGAGAAAAGTTTGTGCACAGTGGTAAATCAATAGCATCCTGTTATTTAAAGTGAAAAAGTTATTTTACCCATAGCGATTCTGAGATTTTGAAATCATCTAATGTCGTAATATTTGAGATATAGCATTGTACTTTCTTTAAAACACCAAAAGTACAATTTAGAAGATTTATATACTCTCTAAAATTTCTGTACTATAAAAATAAAATGTAAAGGAGTAGGCTGTAATATAAAAACATAAATGATGAATCAGAAATTGAAAATGTGGTTTTAACTTAAAAGGAAGATTTGATCTCCTATCCTTTTGAGATGTGGTGTTCAATTGATGGCCCTAAATAGCGAAACATGAAATTTTAGTGGAAAAAACTGTTATGGAAAAAACAAGCATTGTCAATTTCAGTTCTTCACAAAAAGAAGACTCCTCTTCTTTTCAACAACTCCCACATAATATTGAAGCTGAACAAGCATTACTTGGTGCACTTCTCATCAATAATGATGCGCATGATCGCGTTTCAGATTTTTTAAAACCAGAACATTTTTTTGAACCGTTGCATCAAAAAATTTACGATGTTTCATCACAGCTTATTAAAAAAGGAAAAATTGCAGATCCAGTTACCATCAAGTCCTTTGTTCCTGCTGATGAGAAAATTGGCGACATTACCGTATATAATTACGTTGTTCGTTTAGCAAAAGAGGCAGTGACAATTATTAATACCGAAGATTATGGACGTGTTATTTATGATCTTTTTATTCGGAGATCCTTAATCAATCTTGGGACTCAAGTTGTTAATACAGCCTTTGAGGCTCCTATAGAGTTTTCTCCATCCCAACAAATCGAAACTGTTGAACACCAGTTGTTTGAATTGGCAGAAAAAGGCAAATATGGGGGAGGATTTGAAAATTTCAACGAAGCTATCAAAAAAGCTGTTGATATGGTAAATGCTGCCAAACAGCGTTCTTCACACTTATCAGGAATAGCTACCCATATTAAAACACTTGATGAAAAAATGGGTGGGTTACAAGCATCTGATTTAATTATCCTTGCTGGACGCCCCGGTATGGGAAAAACATCACTGGCTACCAATATTGCCTTTAATATTGCCAACGCATACAGTTATGACAGCAAAACACAAGACAATGAGGGAGGTATTGTCGGATTTTTCTCACTTGAAATGTCATCAGAACAGCTCGCAACCCGTATTATTTCTGAACAAACAGGGGTCTCTTCTTCTGATATCCGGCGGGGGAATATTTCAGAAGAGCAATTTTCTAAAATCATCCGTGCAATGAGTCGCTTACAAAAAACACCGCTTTATATTGATCAAACTGGTGGTATATCTATTACGCAACTTGCTGCTCGTGCACGACGCCTCAAGAGGCAACATGGTTTGGATATCCTGATTATTGACTATATCCAGCTCATGACAAGCCATTCAAAGCGTTCTTCAGAAAATCGTGTTCAAGAGATTACAGAGATTACTACAGGATTAAAAGCATTGGCGAAGGAACTGAATATTCCTATTATTGCTCTTTCACAGCTTTCACGACAAGTTGAAAATCGCGCAGATAAACGCCCTCAACTCTCAGATTTACGTGAATCTGGTTCAATTGAGCAAGATGCTGACATCGTTCTTTTTGTATACCGTGAAGAATATTACCTCAAAAATGAAGAACCTAAGATAGGTACTCTTGAATATGAAAGATGGCAAAATACAATGGACAAAGTTTTTGGGAAAGCTGACGTTATTATCGCAAAACAACGCCACGGACCAACGGGAACAGTTCACCTTGCCTTTCAATCTGATTTCACACGTTTTAGCGATTTAGCAGATAGTAATTACCTTCCAGAACAAATTGGTTAAATCACTATGGCACGTAACCGTATTCAATTTATCTGCCAAAATTGTGGAACCATTTATTCACGTTGGGCTGGGAAATGTAATTCTTGTGGCGAATGGAATTCCCTTATCGAAGAAAATACGAATGGTGGTATCGGCACTGGTCCTATGCAAAATGTTCGCAAAGGACGTATAGTTGCCCTTACATCCCTTTCTGGAGATCTTCAAGATGCTCCCCGTATCTATTCCGGTATTGCTGAACTCGATCGTGTCACCGGAGGAGGTTTTGTGCGTGGATCAGCATTACTTGTTGGTGGCGACCCAGGTATTGGAAAATCAACATTGCTGACACAAGCAGCCGCCGCCTTATCGCGAAAAGGTTATCACGTCATCTATGTCTCAGGTGAAGAAGCTATCGCACAAATCTGCCTTCGTGCACAAAGACTTGGAGCAGCCAATACAGAAGTTAAACTCGCCGCTGAAACTAATGTTGAAGATATTCTTGCAACTTTAAGCGAACATAAAAAACTTGATATGGTTATCATCGATTCTATCCAGACCCTATGGTCAGATGCTGCTGATTCAGCACCAGGCACAGTTACACAAGTACGTATTGGCGCTCAAGCAATGATCCGCTTTGCTAAAAAAACAGGAACGACTGTTGTTCTTGTCGGCCATGTGACAAAAGATGGACAAATTGCTGGTCCCCGTGTTGTCGAACATATGGTTGATGGTGTTCTCTATTTTGAGGGTGAAGGAGGACATCATTACAGAATCCTTAGAACTGTAAAAAATCGTTTCGGGCCAACGGATGAAATTGGCGTTTTTGAAATGTCTGATAAAGGATTACGGGAGGTCATCAATCCATCTGAACTATTTTTGGGTGAACGAAATGAAAAAGCACCAGGATCTGCTGTTTTTGCAGGAATGGAAGGGACACGGCCAATATTAGTAGAAATTCAAGCGCTTGTTGCTCCTTCTTCACTTGGAACACCGCGACGCGCTGTTGTAGGATGGGATGGAAACCGTCTTTCTATGATTCTTGCTGTTTTAGAAGCCCATTGCGGCATTCGCTTTGGTCAACACGATGTCTATCTTAATGTTGCAGGTGGATATCGCATATCAGAACCAGCAGCTGATTTAGCTGTTGCAGCGGCTTTGATATCCTCTCTTGCAAATATTCCTCTCCCAACAGATTTCATATATTTTGGTGAAATTAGCCTTTCAGGTGCTACGCGCACTGTTGCACATGCAGCACAACGCATCAATGAAGCAAAAAAACTTGGCTTTCAAGGAGCTGTTCACCCTACAACAACAGGCAAAACAATGAAATTACTCAATTTTCAACAAAAAACATTCTCCGACCTTTCTGAGCTGGTTGTCGCTCTTACCACAGGTAAAAAATGTGTCGCCCCATAAGCATAATAATATAGAAAAAACCCTACAAAGCGCAAAAGGCCTTTGCTATAAGAATAAAAAATGACATAACAAGAAACGTATTTGTATATTAACTTACAAAAATACAACTTTATGTATAAGGAACAAATAAATGATCATAACAGTCCTTGATGGAATTGTCGTAGCAGTCATCCTGTTGTCCGCTTTTCTTGCTATGCTTAGAGGATTTTCGCGTGAAGTGTTTTCGTTGATCTCTTGGGCAATTGCTGCTGTTGCTACACTGTTTTTATTCAAACCTGTCTTGCCTTTTTTTGAGCAATATCTCTCTAATAAAACGATTGCATTAATCACAACATTGGTCACGATTTTTATTATTGTTCTCATTATTACTTCAATCATTACAATGAAGATTTCTGATTTTATTATTGATAGTCGAATTGGTATCTTAGACCGTACTATTGGTTTTATTTTTGGAGCGCTTCGCGGTTTATTCATTATGGTTATCGGTATGTTACTCCTTAATGCACTTATTAAACCAGAAAATCAAGCAAACTGGCTAAAAAATGCCAAAACAAAACCCATCTTAGATTCATTGGGACAAAAAGTTTGGGAAAAACTTCCTAAAAATTTTGATATTGTTCTTGAAAAAGCAGAAAAAATTTTCAAAAAAGACAATGCTCCCACACAGAATAAGTTTTCTCATAAAAATCTTATTCAACAAAATAAGGAGTAGTTTATCATGAAACAAAAGTTCCAAATAACATATAAGTATAATATGGTTATTCCTCATGGTATTATAGATAGCATAATTGAAAGAATATAATGACAAAAAGCAACATTTTCTGTCAGGATTTTTTATTGGATGATGATACTCTTCATGAAGAATGTGGAGTTTTTGGTATCCTTGGGCATGAAGATGCTGCAACATTAACAGCTCTTGGGCTTCACGCACTTCAACATCGTGGACAAGAAGCTGCTGGAATTGTTTCTTATCATCATAAAATGTTCCATCAAGAAAAGCATTTAGGTCTTGTTGGTGATCACTATACAAATCCGGTAACACTTGCTCGTTTACCAGGAAATCGTGCTATCGGACATACCCGTTATTCAACAACTGGAGAAATAGCATTACGCAATGTTCAGCCTCTTTTTGCTGAATTAAAAGCTGGAGGTATTGCTATTGCCCATAACGGCAATCTTACCAATGGTCTTACATTACGCCGTGAACTCATTGCTTCGGGTGCCATCTGTCAATCGACATCAGATTCAGAAGTTTTTCTCCATCTTATTGCCCGCTCACGTTATGAATCGTCATCTGATCGTTTTGTCGATGCTATTCGGCAAGTGGAAGGCGGATATGCCATGTTGGCACTCACACGCACTAAACTCATTGCAGCGCGAGATCCAATAGGAATTCGACCTCTCGTGATGGGTGAGCTTGATGGTAAACCAATCTTTTGTTCCGAAACCTGTGCACTTGATATTATTGGAGCAAAATATGTCCGCGATGTTAAAAATGGGGAAATTATCATATGTGAAATACAAAAAAATGGGGAAATTACGAAAAAATTATAAAACCAGAGGATGAGAAGCCTGAAAAACTTTGTCTTTTTGAATATGTGTATTTTGCACGTCCTGATTCAATTGTTGGAGGGCGCAGTGTTTACACGGTGCGTAAAAATATGGGAACTCGTTTGGCACAAGAAGCACCTTGTGAGGGTGATGTTGTGGTTCCCGTTCCCGATGGCGGAACACCTGCTGCAATTGGCTATGCACAAGAGATTGGAATTCCTTTTGAGCTTGGTATTATTCGCAATCACTATGTTGGCCGCACTTTTATTGAACCAACACAGCAAATTCGTGCTTTTGGGGTAAAATTAAAGCATTCTGCAAATCGCCCTGTGATAGAAGGAAAACGCGTTATTCTAGTTGATGACTCCATTGTACGTGGAACAACGTCCCTCAAAATTGTGCGAATGCTCCGCGATGCTGGAGCGAAAGAAGTGCATATGCGCGTTTCTAGCCCTATGATTTTTTATCCTGATTTCTATGGTATTGATACACCTAAAGTTGAAAGTCTATTGGCTAATCAATATCCAGATTTAAAATCCATGTGCAATTTTGTAGGAGCTGATTCATTGGAATTTCTTTCAACGGATGGTCTGTATCTTGCTGTAACAGGAGAAAAACGAAATAACGCTAATCCACAATTTACCGATCATTATTTTACTGGACATTATCCTACACATCTAGTTGATCAAGAAAGTATTCCTCAAATTCATCAATCATCCGTTCTTAAAACAAGAAATTAATGATAGCAAAATTTGATTTTAGTCTCTCTGGTCGTGTTGCACTTGTTACCGGTGCTTCAAGAGGTATTGGCTACCATTTAGCATTAGAACTCGCGGCACGTGGTGCTCATATCATCGCACTTGCACGAACAGTTAGTGGCCTCACTGAACTGGATAATCAAATCCGAAAAGAAGGTGCCCACGCAACACTCGTCCCACTCGATTTACATCATATGGATAATATTGATACCCTTAGTATTTCAATTGCTAAACGCTGGAAAAAACTTGATATTATGGTTGCAAATGCAGGAATTCTTGGAACACTTTCACCAATAACACATATCGAAAATACGGTATTTGAAGATGTCTTTCAAATAAACCTTATCAGTCAATGGCGTTTAATGAAAGCTATTGAACCTTTATTGCGTAAATCTGATGCTGGACGAGCGATTCTGCTATCTTCGAGCGTTGCTCATGTTTCACGTGCTTTCTGGGGACCTTATGCAGCCTCTAAAGCTGCTTTAGAGATGATTGCCCGTTGTTGGGCAGAAGAATTAAAGCAAACTTCTATTAAAATTAACTGTGTTGATCCTGGTGCAACACGCACTGCTATGCGAGCACAAGCCATGCCTGGAGAAAACCCTCAAACTCTTCCTTCACCACAAGAAGTTGCAGCAAAGATAGCACATTTATTCTCACCTAATTTAAAAGAAACAGGAAAACTTTTTAATGTCCGTAAAAATCGGTTTATGGATTATCATCTACCTGATTAAGGCAATATATTGGCTTATAAAAATAATTCATTGTTTCGCAACTTAAATGAGAATTCTAAATCCAATAAAATTTTTTTATTTTATCTTCTATTATAAATAAGAAAAACGCTCGTTTGTATACTATAAACAAAATGAATGTATAGATAAATATTATTTAAGAAAAGAGCAGGACACAGCGGATTTTGTGTTATACCTTCACGACCTGTTAATGAAATGAGATTGGGAGCCACAAAAGAAGTTTCTGTAAAACAAATCCGCGCATAAGCAACGCAATGGCGTATTGCTCTTTGCGAGAGGCGTGCTTCTATCAATCATAAACACAGAATAAAAATGATCCGCTGGAACTAAATTTCTCTCTACTTTTATTTTTTTCTAAAAACAAAATATAAATCTCTACGGTTCTTTGATATTTTGAGCATTTATCTTCTTTTCTTCCAAAGCAGTGCGTTTATTATAAGCCACAAAACTACAGGGAAGAAAAATCATATAACCAACAGCAGTGATCAATAAAGTATGCCATGTGTAAGTTGCAAGAAAACCTACATAAATAACAACGCCCAGCATGCACGGTACAACGATATCACGACTCAAATTTTGATCAATTGTTTTTGCGTTCCATACTGGTAAACGACTGACCAAAAGAAAGGCAATAATCACAGTATAAAGGCTAAAAAATAATGCCCAACCCCAACTTGGAACCAAACCAAGAGCTCCTAAATACATAGGTAATAAAAGCAATAATGCCCCTGCTGGTGCAGGAACCCCAATAAAATAACTTTCCTTCCATTTTGGTATATCAGCATTGTCTAACATTACATTAAAACGTGCTAACCGTAAACAGCAAGCAACACAATAGACAAGTGCGGCTACCCAGCCTACTTGGTGGGTTTGAGTCAAAATGAAGGAGTAAACAATAAACGCTGGAGCAACACCAAAATTAACCACATCGGCAAGAGAATCCATCTGCGCCCCAAAAGATGAACTCCCATCCATCAAACGAGCAATACGACCATCGGCACCATCTAGGATTGCTGCCAAAAGTACCATTAAAATAGCAGCCTCATAGCGATGCTCAAAAGCTAAACGAATACTGCTCATCCCTGCACAAATCGCCAAAATAGTAATAATATTAGGAATAACATATCGCATAGGTGTAGGTGAACGCCACCGATTTGCAACATCATCATGCTGCCCCTCAGGATTAAATGAAGAAAATAGTGAAAAGTTTTTCATTGCTTATCCTAATCAAATCTGAAATCAGTTGTAGCACTCTTATCATCAAAAGAAGCTAAAACTGTTTCTCCAGCAATTGCTGTCTGGCCAACAGCAACACGCAATTTCACGTCAGTGGGGATATAAATATCAAGGCGAGAACCAAAACGAATCAACCCAAATCGTTCTCCAGTTATGACGGAATCATTTTTTTTTGACCAACACACAATCCTACGAGCAATCATTCCAGCTATCTGTACCATACCAATTTTACCGTGTTTGCTGTCAATCACCAACCCATTACGCTCATTAAACTGACTAGCTTTATCAAGCTCAGCATTTCTAAACTGGCCTGGACGATAAACTATAGATTCTACTGTACCACTTATAGGAATACGATTAATATGGCACGAAAAAATGTCCATAAATACGGAAATACGGATCATTTCTTTACTACCCAATCCTAATTCTTCAGGCGGAACACATGGCTCAACAAACGAGATACGCCCATCAGCAGGACACATAACCCAATTGGGATTCAAAGGAATTACACGCTCTGGATCACGGAAGAAGTATATACACCAAATAGTAAGAACAAGACCACACCAAAATAATGGACTCCATAGCCAACCAAGAAAGAGCGAAATAATAAAAAATACAATAATAAAAGAATAGCCTTCTCTGTGAATTGGCGTAAAACTATTATGGATAGATTGTAAAATACTCATATAATTTCCTATTCATCGTATAACTTAACTAAGTCATAAATCTTTTTGTTCCTCCTTACTCCTTTCTGTACTGAACCAATCGCTCCATATAAAGATATAAGTTACATTTTGCGCAGCTTATTTTTTACGATTAACAACACCTGTCTCATCTTCTTCACGCATTTTACGTAATTTTTCTTCAGCTTGCGATGCTTCAAGCTGCTTATTCCACATTGAAGCATATAAACCTTTCTTACGTAAAAGCTCTGCATGTGTCCCATTTTCAATAATACGGCCATTTTTTAGAACCAAAATTTCATCCGCATTTATAACAGTAGAAAGACGATGCGCAATTATCAATGTTGTCCGCCCACGGCTTACAATATCCAATGCTTGTTGAATTTCCTGTTCCGTTGCTGTATCAAGAGCCGCGGTTGCTTCATCCAGAATAAGAAGTGGAGGAGCTTTTAACAGTGTCCGTGCAATAGCCACACGCTGCTTTTCACCACCTGATAGTTTGAGCCCACGCTCTCCTACCATAGATTGAAAACCTTCTGGAAGCATCTCAATAAATTTTGATATCTGTGCCATTTCAGCAGCTTTGCGCATCTCTTCCTCAGTAGCACTTGGACGCCCGTAGCAAATATTATACGCAATGGTATCATTAAATAACACCGTATCCTGCGGTACCATGCCGATAGCTTCACGCAAACTTTTTTGCGTTACATCACGAATATCTTGTCCGTCGATTGTGATAGAACCCGCATCCACGTCGTAAAAACGAAAAAGTAATCGAGAAATAGTCGATTTACCAGCACCGGATGGACCGACAATGGCAACGGTTTTGCCTCCAGGGATCTCAAAATCAATATCTTTGAGAATCTGACGAGTCGGATCATAGGAAAACTTTACCTGGTTAAACCGAATACTACCATCACGCACTATCAATGGCTTGGCATCCGATTTATCAACGATTTCCTGCTGAACATCTAAAAGATCAAACATGGCTTCAATATCAGTTAATCCTTGTCGAACGTCACGATAAATTGAGCCAATAAAATTTAGCGGAATAGAAAGCTGTATTAAAAGCGCATTAATAAAAACGAAATCTCCTACAGTTTGTGTTTTATGAAAAATTTCATAAGCTGACATCAACATCAAGATAGCCATCCCAATACCAAAAATAAGAGCCTGACCAAAATTAAGCCAGCTTAATGATGTCCAAATTTTTGTTGCCGCTTTTTCATAATTTGCCATAGAAGAATCAAATCGACGTGCTTCTAGAGTTTCATTGCAAAAATATTTGACAGTTTCAAAGTTCAAAAGAGAATCAACAGCATGCGTATTGGCCTCAGTATCTGCCATATTCATTTTTTCCCGAATTCGAATGCGCCAATCACTCGCTTTGATTGTAAACCAAATATACAAGCCAACCATTATTACAACTATGAACAAATAATGCCATCCATAGCTTATGTAAAATACAAATGCTGTTAAAATAAATTCTAAGATTGTCGGTACTGTGTTCAAAATTGAAAATCTAACGATAGCTTCAATTCCCTTCGTACCACGCTCAATCACACGAGAAAGTCCACCTGTTCGCCTTTCTAGATGAAATCGCAAAGACAATCCATGAATATGCACAAAAGTCTTATAGGCTAATTGGCGAATAGCATGTTGACCAACGGTCGCAAAAAGAGAATCACGTAACTGGTTTAATCCAGCCTGAATAATACGCGTAACATTATATGCTAAAACTAGCATAATAGGAATAAGCCAACTAGATGGAAACCATACAGGCAGCTTAAAGGTTGCATTAAGTGCATCCGTAGCATATTTAAAGAAATATGGCACACATATAAGAACGAGCTTGGCCAAAACAAGATAAAATATCGCCCATAGTACACGTATTTTTAGATCGCGCCGATCTACCGGCCACATATAAGGCCATAAATTATAAAGCGTACGTAGAGTTTGACCTGTACCTGATGACACAGTTTTTGTCATTCCACTCTGTTCCATAAAGTCCTTACTGTTCTATTATTCACTCAACAGATGATAACCACCCTGTTGCTATTTACAGGTCATATCATCTCTTTGTATATTCCTCCGGCAAACTATACGTTTTAACTTTTTAGGTTAGACTGTTTTTGAAAAAGGAACAAGAAATAATCCACCATAAGATTTATTATTTTCGTCTGTATGCTCATACCATTCTGCTGCAAATAAATTCTCAACTTTTACACGCTTTTTTTTCAATTCTGCTTGAAGCCATGTCTTTGATTTACCAATCTCTTTAAGTCCATCGTCGATAATTTCGCCATTTTCTACTAAAATAATAGACTTTTTTCCCTCATCCTTTTTAACAACGGAACAATCACCACTGGTTTCTAAATGAACAAAAGCTGCTTCATGTAAACTACAACCTTTAATTCGTAACATTGTAATCAAGTCATTTACGCTGATACCCAAACTCTTAATCTTATCCATTTGAAATACACTATCTAAAACTAATGTGACATTTCGTCCTGCAACAAGACGACGAAAAAAAACTGAATATCGTGCACAAAAATTAAGAGATGTAACCAAAGCTTGCCAAATACATAAAACAATCAACAATTGAACAGTACTAATGTTCGGATTATAAACAACCCCTCCAATGATACTCCCCATCACAAAATTACTTATCAAATCAACCGGTGTCATTTGACTGAGACTGCCGCGCCCTGTTGTTCTTAAAATCAAGAGGAAGGCGATAAGACCTACAACCAATTTAAATGCGACATACCCGTAATAATATACAAATTCCATCAAACTTTCTCCCTTGTTATGAAAGCTGCTAGAATACGGGAATTATAAGCGTTTGATTTCCCACACGGTTATACGTTCACCAGTTTGTGAATCCTTGCTATCTTTGAGTGAAATCCCCTCGGCTGCAAGCTCATCACGAATTGTATCCGCAGCTGCCCACTCTTTATTATGGATAAGCTGCAACCTTTCGGCAATGCGCTGATCAATAATTTTTTTATCAAGAGAAGTTTTTTTTATAAACAGTGGGCATTCTAGATCGCTAATCCATTCTTGCCGCAAGAGCCCAAATAAATTCATCCCATTTGCGAGTGCTATAGCATTTCCTGCTTTATAAAATTTTCGCAAAAGAGTAAATGCACTCGGAGTATTAAGATCATCACTTAGTGCATTTAGTAAAGATTCATCAATCGATTCATTGTTTTCTACTCTTTCTCTTTCATAGCGAAGCAATTGATACCAACGATACAGTTCGCTACTAGACTGTGCCAAACGTTGAGATGTCCAATTTAACGGTTCACGATAATGCGTTTGTAACATTGAAAAACGTGCAGACAAACCAGCCCAATTTTGCTTTATTTCATCTGTTAAAACACTACTAGTCTCAACAAAATTGCTCTCTAAAACAGAACGAATGGTTATGAAATTGCCAAGGCTTTTAGACATCTTTTTACCTTCAACTTGCAAAAATCCATTATGCATCCAAAGATTAGCCATCCGCTCAGTTCCAAAAGCTGAACAACTTTGTGCAATCTCATTTTCATGGTGAGGAAAAATCAAATCGATACCACCACCATGGATATCAAAAATATTCGCTGTTGGATCATCACAAGTCAAACCACCACCATAGGGTGCTAATAGTTTTGCCATTGACATTGCAGAACATTCAATATGCCATCCTGGACGCCCTAAAACAGAAATTCCTGCCGGTGATACCCAACCTGGTTCTCCCTCCATAGAGGGCTTCCATAAAACAAAGTCCATCTCCTCTCTTTTATAAGCAGCAACATCAACACGCGCACCCGCTCTCATTTCATCCAACGAGCGTTTTGCCAATGCCCCATAATGGGAATGTTTTTTGATACTGCTCACAGAAAATAATATATGATTTTCTGCTTTATAAGCGTGCCCCTTTTCAAGCAACCTTTCAATTAAAGAGCGCATTTCCTCTAAATGATCAGTTGCACGCGGTTGACTAGTTGGCAGTAGACAACCGAGTGCTAGTGTATCTTGTTGAAATTGAGCATATGTGCGCTCTGTTAATCGACGAATAGCATCATTAAATCCTAATTCTGGATATTCGCAAGCTGCTCGTGCATTAATTTTATCATCCACATCTGTAATATTACGCGCATATATAACATGATCATTTCCATAAACATGACGCAATAAACGAAATAAAACATCAAAAACAATTACAGGACGCGCATTACCTATATGCGCATAATCATAAACCGTTGGACCACAAACATAAAGACGTACTCTTGTCGTATCTATTGGTGTAAAATTTTCTTTTTTACGTGTAAGCGTATTATAAAATCGCAACTCTTTCATCTTTATACTCCATTAGCGATATTACTCGCCGCTTATCTAAGATAAAACTCATCTAAAATCATTGCATTATGCGGTTTGAGCTAAAAATTTCTATAGCTTATGTAGAATTCTCATAATTTCCCCATTTCCTTCAGGCAGCATTGATCATCTGTCACAAAAACAATCCGCTTTATTTGATTGGACAAAAATATTTTATCAATACATACTTTTTCTCGATAAAAAAATGTCACAGAAGAAAATCTGTAATGTGTAATACAACTCAGACTTACACGAAAAATAAATTATATACAGAAAATTTGAAATTTTTAATCACACAAAACTTTGTTAGTATTTTTAATCAATCTCTATGACGCTCTCCCTACTCTTTGTTCATGCTCTAAATTTTACAACATACCGGTTATTGGGAATGATGTATAAATTCATTTGTGTCCTATCTTTTAGCATATGTTCTATGACAAAACCATTTTTCACGATTGTAATCGTACAGAAGCTTATTAAAAGAAAGCAAATAAATTTATGCGTAATATATTGATAAATATCATTTTTTTAATATTTTTTTTAACTTCATCACAAACTTTTGCGCAACAATTGCCACCCTATGAGTCAAAATTGCTACGGCTAGCAGAAATTTTGGGATCCCTTCATTCTCTACAAAACCTTTGCAGTACTCCAACAAATCAATGGTATGACTACATGCATGCACTGATCGAGATAGAACAACCAATAGCACAAAGACGTGCTTACTTTTACGAAGCGTTTAATAGAGCGTATAGTGCTTTTTCAGAAAATTATCATTATTGTACACAATCAGCAATTGAAGCAAATCAAAGATATATTAAAGAAGGAAAAGCCTTATCCGAAAGCCTTCTCACGTATTATAACAATCAACCTGCGCAAAAATTACCAAATCTTCGATTTGACTTATCCCACTAACAATACTCTCAAAAATAAATAGATCAATAAGCTTATTCTGATATAAATTATAGCAAATTTTTAAGGCTAAACCCTCAATATGCTTTTACTCTGTATAATAAAATCACTACGAGCACCTTGTTCACCCATAAAATTATTTTATAAAATTTATCAGTTTTATGTGGTCATACCAAAGCTTCTATAAATTTAACAGGCTCACCTTGCGAAGGTGTGATAATTTCACCTTCCCACATAACGCGCATACCACGAATAATAGTACCAACAGGCCAGCCTTTAACTTTTTTACCATCATAAGGTGTCCAACCTACACGCGAACCAATTAATGCATTCGTAATAATTTCTTCCCGCTTAAGATCAACAATGGTCAAATCAGCATCATATCCAACAGCAAGGCGCCCTTTACAGCTTATACCAAAAATACGGCTAGGGCCATGCGAAGAAAGATCAACAAAACGTTCAAGAGAAAGCTTTCCTGCATTTACATGTGTTAGCATAATTGCCGTCGTTGTCTGCACACCTGTCATCCCCGAAGGTGACGCAGGATAAGCTTTAAGCTTTTCTTCAAGCGTATGAGGAGCGTGATCAGAACCTAATACATCAACAATACCTTGCTGAACACCATACCACAGAGACTCACAGTGGCGGCTTTCACGAATAGGTGGATTCATCTGAATCAATGTGCCAAACTGCAAATAATCATCAGCAGTTAAAGTCAAATGATGTTGTGTAACTTCAATAGTTGCAACATCTTTATGTTTTTTTAGAAAATCTATTTCTTCTGCAGTAGAGAGATGTAATACATGAATGCGCGCCTTCGTTTCATGCGCAATTTTCACTAAGCGCTGTGTACATTTTAATGCTGCGACTTCGTCACGCCAGACCGGATGTGATGATGCATCTCCTTCAATACACAACATTTTACGCTCTTTGAGCCTTTCCTCATCTTCAGAATGAAAGGCTGCACGACGGCGTGTATTCTGCAAAATAAGACGCACACTTTCATCATCATCCACCAAAAGATTACCTGTAGAAGATCCCATAAAGACTTTAATTCCAGCAACACCAGGAAGTCTTTCTAACTCAGCTAATTCATGTGCATTTTCACGCGTTCCTCCAACCCAAAAGGCAAAATCACAATGCATCCGATGAAATCCGCGCTTTACCTTATCAAACAAAGCTTCTTCTGATGTGGTTAAGGGATTGGTATTAGGCATTTCAAATACTGCCGTAACACCTCCTAACACCGCAGAATAGGAACCACTTTCTAAATCTTCCTTATGTTCATTACCTGGTTCGCGAAAATGAACTTGACTATCGATAATCCCTGGCAAAATATGTAACCCTGTACAATCAATCACTTCACCAGCAGATGCCCATGTAAGATCACCAATTTCAGCAATACGGCCATTTGTAATACCAATATCACGCTTACTCCTTCCATCATGATTTACTACTGTTGCACCTTTAAAAATTGTATCAAATGTTTTAAACATAGCCATGCTCCTCACATATCCTTTCTTTATCGATTATGTAACTTTAGGCAGAAAGGCAAGAACCATGATTGAAAAACAAAATGCCATTCTCTTTAAAAATCGTAGAATTATTAAAGTTACCGGTGAAGAAGCAACAAATTTTCTTCAAGTTCTTATCACAACAGATGTGACAAAAATCGCCCCAAAAGAAATTTTCCCTGGAGCTCTCTTATCTCCACAAGGAAAGGTTATTGCTGACTTTCTTATCGGTAAAAGAGATGATGGTTATCTGATTGATATCGTTGCACATTTAGCTGATACCTTCTACAAGCGTTTGCTCCTCTATAAGTTGCATACAAAAATAGAAATTACACAACCATTACAAGAACTTGTTACAGTTTTCTGGAACAACGAATCAAATACTTTAAATTTTGATTCAAGTTTTATTGATAAGCGATTTCCACAAAAAGAAAAAATAATACGATCCTATGGAAAAATAGCTTTTTTGGCTCCAGAATATAATGATAATTGGGATCGATTACGTATTCGTTATGCAATCGCAGAAAGCGGTCAAGATTACGAAATAGGTAAAATCTTTCCTCATGATATTAATTACGATCAAATCAGTGGGCTAGCATTTAATAAAGGTTGCTATATCGGGCAAGAAGTTGTTTCAAGAATGCATCACCGTCGCATGGCACGTCGCCGTGTTTTAGTCGTAAAAAGCCAGCATGAATTAACCAAAGGCTCCAGCGTTGAAGCAGGAAAAAAAATACTTGGTTATCTAGGAACATGTGCTGTAAACGAAGCCTTAGTTTTAATGCGTATAGATCATGTCAAAGATGCTATGAATAACAATATCCCATTTACAGTAGAAAATTCTCCCGTCACAGTAAGCATTGCTGAAAATATGAATTTTACCTTCCCTGAAAGCACTGTGAAAACTCCCTAATGGCTAAAGCTGAATTATCAAAAAATGGAGAAGCACGAGCTTGGCAAAGAATGCTTTCTGGCCGGCGTCTCGATTTGCTAAACCCTTCTCCTTTTGATGTCGAAATCGAAGATATTGCCCATGGACTTGCCCGTGTTGCACGTTGGAACGGTCAAACACGAGGAGAACATGCCTATTCTGTTGCACAACATTCACTTTTGGTAGAACAAATATTTCAAAAACTTTTTCCCCAATCGCGTAGCGATGCGTGCCTGTGTGCTCTCCTTCACGATGCACCGGAATATGTCATAGGTGACATGATTTCGCCCTTTAAAGCTGTCATAGGAAAACAATATGAGCTCATCGAAAAACGTATACAAGATGCTATCCACATGCGCTTTTCCCTCCCCGTTAATCCTTCTCAAAAGCTCTTAAAAAAAATCAAACATGCTGACCGCATTGCTGCATTCTACGAAGCTATCACGCTTGCTGGATTTAATACAGAAGAAGCCCTTCGCTATTTTGGCTCTCCAAATAATATTTTACCCGATGATCTCAATTTGCAACCATACTCTACACAACAAATTGAAAACACCTTTTTAATCCGTTTTAATGACCTTGATACCCAGAGAGCACACTAATATTCTTCTTGTATCATTCACCCTTTATCATTTGAGTTGAGAAAAATTCCTATATTAGGTTTTCGCCTTTTTCCCTTAACGCTTTCTTAAATGCAATTATTAAAAAGAATGATCCCCTTTTTTCATCCACTATCCTATAGAAATTTGATAGTCTACAATTTCTGCCTCTATAATAAATTGTAACTTAAAACCAACAAAAAGCACATATTATTAAGTTCAAGTTTTTGCGATCTACTATCAATGAAAACTTCGAAAACTTTATGCGTTTATGAATCAATAATTATATAAACGGAATGATATATTAAAAATTACAGCTCAAATTGAATACAAACAAGAGATATATGAAAGAACATGTATATTATCGGAGCTCGATCACAAATGCTCTCTTATCAAATTTTTCATATTAAAGTGGATTTTATTTTAGTTTATAAACTTCCTTATCAGCTGGAAAAGTACGCGATGTGACATCCTCTGCATAATTCTTGATTGCAGATTCCATTGCTTGTTCAAGAGCACCATAACGACGCACAAATTTTGGTACATAAGCACCGTAGCCTAACATATCTTCCATAACTAATACCTGTCCATCGCACTGATTAGACGCACCAATACCAATGGTCGGGATAGAAAGTTTTTCTGTAAGCTTCACCGCTAAAGGTTCGACAACCCCTTCTACAACTACAGCAAAAGCACCAGCTTCTTCGATCGCTATCCCGTCGGATTCAATCCTTTGCCAATCACTCTCCTTGCGTCCTTGCGTCTTGAAACCGCCAAAACGATTTACCGCCTGTGGCGTCAGTCCGATATGCCCCATAACTGGAATGCCACGTTTACACAAAAAATCAATTGTCTCTGCTATATAAACACCGCCTTCAAGCTTCACTGCACCACACCCTGTTTCTGCAAGAACACGCGACGCATTAGAAAAAGCTTGTTCTGGACTTTCTTCATAAGAACCAAAAGGCATATCAACAACTACAAGGGCTTTTTGCGATCCACGCATAACCGCCTGTCCGTGCAAAATCATCATGTCTAAATTAACAGGAAGTGTTGTCTCAAACCCATACACAACCATGCCAACGCTATCACCAACCAAAAGTAAATCGCAATATGGGTCAGCAATTCGCGCAGTATAAGCCTGATAAGCTGTTAAAGAAACAATCGGTTGTTGCCCTTTTCTTGATCGTATTTCAGAAGAAGTTATACGCTTCATAGCTTTATTATGTACACTCATTTTCATGCTTCTCTTGCAATATGTATTGATCAATAAGCCTCACTGTACCAAAACGGACAGTGAGGAGTAAAACTGCAGGTTTTTCTAATCTCCCTTTTACCTCGCATAAGGTTTCCATATCTCGTAAATCCACTGATTCAATAATGGCGCGCGATTCTTGCTGTAAAATATCATGAACAATTTTGCATAATTTATCAACCGAGCGTTCACCTTGGCGATAAAGTTTTTCAGCAGCTTTACCACTTTTAGAAATAATTTTTGCAGCTTTGCGATCTTCTAATGTTAAAAGCTGATTACGTGAAGAACAGGCGAGCCCATCTGCTTCACGTAAAATAGGCACCCCTACAATTTCAATAGGAAAAGCTAAGTCTTCCACCATACGTCGAATAATCAAAATTTGTTGAAAATCCTTTTCCCCAAAAAAAGCCTTATCTGGCTGGACAATATTAAAAAGCTTAGCAACAACGCTGGTCACGCCACAAAAATGCCTTGGACGTAATCTCCCTATCAAAATACGTGATAACTTTCCCACCTCCACAACTGTGTCATTTCCTAGTGGCCACATTTCTTCTACAGAAGGTGCAAAAACATATTCAACACCCGCTTTTTTCAACAAAGCACAATCGCCCACCAAATCTCTTGGGTATTTATCAAAACCCTCGTTGGAACCAAATTGTTTTGGATTGACAAAAATAGAAACCAACACTTTATCACACGTTGCTCGTGCTTTCTGCACTAATGCTAGGTGCCCCTCATGCAGTGCCCCCATCGTTGGAACAAAACCAATCGAAAGTCCTAAACACCGTTCTGCTGCGATATATTGACGTACTTCAGAAATTGTTTTTAAGATTCGCATCTTCATATTCTATTGACTATTTATCGGATTAACAAATTGATGCTTGCATACAAAATTGGCGTTCAAATAATTGTATCAAATTCATGCGCATCGGTGGTTGCTTTATATCCCGCGGTTCCCAAACATGACGCATTAAAAAGAAACCCGTTAGAATGAAACCATTTATTATGTCATTAAAATCTACAGGACGTGTCGTTCTTTGCACAAGAAACTGTGGTAAAATGAAAAGCTTCTCTTTCCAAGGGCGCCCCGCCTCCTCACATACAGCTCGTCCCGATTTTGGTGATACATAACAAAGTCTTTCTGTGCTGCCTGTTGCAGCACAATGAGATAAATCAAGGCCAAAGCCAAGTTCTTCAAGCAGCCGCATTTCAAAACGTACAAGCAACTCTGCGTTTACAAACAGCTCATCAAAATTCTGCATAAAGAGATGTAAAATATCGTATAAAATAGGATGCGGATCACGCTCAGGAAGGAAACGCAAATAAAAAGCTATCAACTGCAAAGCATAAAGTGCCTCTGGTAAGAGAATTAACCGTGCAGCATGTAAGTTAAGTGCTTCAAGTCGAAAAAGCCCTAAATGTTCATCTAAACGCGCCCACCACTCAGCCTCAACAAAATTCCCAGGTTGAAGAAGAGCCGCCATACGACGAGAACGCCCCCCTTTTACCACTCCCATATAACGTCCACGCTGACGCGTCATAATCTCAAGAATAACACTTGTTTCACCATACTGGCGCGTACCAAGGATAATGGCTTGTTCTTTCCATTTCATTTTGTTTTTAAAAATCCAGTCTCATTTCGCGATAACGCTCTGGATCGGTGTCCCAATTATCACGCACTTTCACAAAGAGAAAAAGATGAACTTTCTGATTCATAATTTCCATTAATTCTTTGCGTGCTGCCTGTCCAATCGCTTTAATTGTATCGCCTTTTGCTCCTAAAACAATTTTTTTCTGACTCTCACGCTCTACATAAATAACTTGGTTAATTTTAACTGAACCATCTGAATACTCTTCCCAGCTTTCTGTTTCGACTGTTGAAGTATAAGGGAGTTCATCATGAAGACGGAGAAAAAGCTTTTCACGCGTGATTTCAGCAGCAAGATAACGCATAGGCATATCTGAAATTTGATCTTCCGGATAATACCAAGGTCCTTCCTGCATCATTACACTCAATGCATGAAGCAGATCCTTGCAACCAGAACCGTTTAAAGCCGAAATCATAAATGTCTGCACAAACTTCACGCGCTCATTAATTTGAATGGTTAACGCTAAAAGGGATGATTTAACAACTGTATCAATCTTATTAAGAACGAGAATCTTGTCTTGTTTAAAATTTTTTACAATATCTAACATTGTACAAACTTCATCCGAAAGACCACTTTGAACATCAATCAAAACTAAAAGGATATCAGCACTCTTAGCGCCTCCCCAAGCAGCAGATACCATAGCACGTTCTAAGCGCTTATGGGGACGAAAAACACCTGGAGTATCAATCAACACAATTTGCGCATTATCATGAACAACAATACCACGAATCAAAGTCCGCGTCGTTTGGACCTTATGCGTTACAATTGAAACCTTCGTTCCAACTAACTGATTAACCAATGTCGACTTACCAGCATTAGGCATTCCAATAAGCACAACAAAACCAGAACGCGTTTTAATAACGTCATCCATGATTATTTTTTCCCATTGTTTCCCATATCCCCTCTCGTCGTAAAATTTTCTCCGCTGCCATTCTTTCAGCATATCTTTTAGAACTACCTTGCCCAATCTCTGGAGCAAAACCAGAAATGCTTACTTCTACCATAAAAACAGGATCATGATCTGGGCCAGAACGCTTTATAACCCGATAATGTGGCTGTACACTGCCCTGCATGTGCGCCCACTCCTGTAGCTCTGTCTTGGCATCACGTCGGCCAGCATCCATTTGTTTTGCTCGATTTTGCCAATATCTTTGAATAAAAAATCGAACGCTTTCCAATCCTCCCTCTAGATACATCACAGCAATTAAAGCTTCTACCACATCAGCGTGCATATTGATGAGTCGGCGTCGCTCAAAGTTTCTCATCTCAAAACCAACATGAATCATTTCAGGCAAACCCATTTCTCGTGCAATATCGGCACATGTCTGCGCATTCACCAAACCGTTTAAACGTACCGATAATTCACCTTCACTTGCCTGCGGAAAAAATTGATAGAGCATTTCTGCAATCAAAAGTCCGAGAACTCGATCACCTAGAAATTCCAGTCGTTCATAATTCCCCTGTTCTGAATCTTGTACACTAGAATGTGTCAATGCTTTTTTTAATTTCTCTTCATTCTTAAAGCGATGCCCCGTCAGCTTCTCAAGCTGATCAATCATTGGACGCTTCATTATTGTTTCCTTGTTTGATAAGCGGCAAATCATGAACAGTATTGATAAAAGAAAACAAACGACTCCAACGTATATCAAATGGCCAGCGCCAAATCTGCCAAGCACTTGAACCATTACGAATAGAGAAAAAAATCACACTTGCTCGACCAACCAGATTCTCTTCCGGAACATAACCCACATCTAAACGACTATCATCTGAATTATCACGGTTGTCACCCATCATAAAATAATGACCTGCTGGAACTTCAAAGACTTTTGTGTCATCAACTTTTGGAATAAAAGCTAAATCAAGTGTATCATAGCTAACACTATTGGGCAGTGTCTCACGATAGACATCGACAGGGGAATTAACCTCTGTTATATCAGAATTATCAATCTTCCCCATAAAGTGACGTGAAACAGCCTTATCATTAATATAAAGGATACTTTGACGGACTTGTATACGATCACCAGGTAGTCCAATAACACGTTTTATATAATCAATTTTTGGATCACTTGGTAAACGAAAAACAACGACATCACCGCGCTGAGGCTGAGACGCCCAAATCCGTCCTGAAAAAAGAGGAGGAGAAAAAGGAATAGAAAAACGAGAATACCCATATGCATATTTTGAAACAAACAGATAATCCCCTACAAGCAAAGTAGGACGCATAGAACCGGAAGGGATACTAAAAGGTTGAAAAAAAACTGTGCGAATAAACGCTGCTAATAATAGAGCCTGTATCAAGACCCAAATAAATTGACGAATTCCACCTTTTTCTTCCTTTTCACGCATTTTCTCTTTCTGGATCATTATAGACACCCTTCTCATTATAATTATAATTCATCTCTTATCATAATGTTCAAATAACAAAAGTACAATCTCCCACAATATCTATTCACGTGGAAGTGCTTCAATAATAACAAATGCCTGCGCCCAAGGAAAATCATCCGTTATACTTAAATGAATGACAGCTTCATAATAAAGAGGCAATAATTTTTGCAAGTGCATTTGCGCACAACCTGTTAGCTTCATGATTGGTTTGCCAGATGATAAATTGACCACCCCCATATCTTTCCAACTCACACCACAAGCGATTCCTGTCCCCAAAGCTTTAGCACATGCTTCTTTGGCAGCAAATCTTTTGGCATAAGAAGAAGATCTCTTTTGAAGATTTTCAGATTTGATCTGTTCAATGTCAGTAAAAATACGTTGAACAAAACGGTCGCCATAACTAATCAACATTTTTTCGATGCGTCTTATATTAACAAGGTCGTTCCCGATACCAATGATCATAAGGTATCACCTGTTTTTTTCTGCCACATACGCTTTTTATTTATAATTTTTTGATATCGCTTTTTTTGAAAACGGGCAATTGCTCTATAAACACTTATATAAGATAAGCTACCCAAAATGGCACCCAAAAGCGTACCACCTAAAATCATTGGTCTCATGATTGAGTCCCATGCCCCCTTGAAAAGAAGAGAGAAATTTGACAATGACAAACCATCAAAGAGAGTGCGAATTTGCGAAAGAGAAATCTCATTTACATTGCTAAAAAATGATA
Source organism: Bartonella birtlesii IBS 325 (assembly GCF_000273375.1). NCBI lineage: Bacteria > Pseudomonadati > Pseudomonadota > Alphaproteobacteria > Hyphomicrobiales > Bartonellaceae > Bartonella > Bartonella birtlesii. The sequence continues at coordinate 1,024,360 of NZ_CM001557.1, read as the reverse complement.
GACAAAAATAACCAATCTTATAATCAGCCATAACAATGAGCAAAAATGTCAGTGGATTAGAAAAAATCGTTCCAATAATTGCTGCTGCAAAATTTGCTCGTAAAAGCCAAGACAAAAATATTGCCAAAACAATATGCATGCCAAAGAGAGGCGAACAAGCTAAAAAAATTCCTATGGCAAAGCCCAATGCAACTTTATGTGGTGTTGCTGATATACGTAAAATACGTTTACGTATGTAGCAAAATGAGCGAGAAAATGAACGACGTGGCCATAACCAAAGCCGCACACGCTTTATAAAATCTATTGGTTCTCGACGACGAAAAAGCATATGCCTCTCAGTATACATCTTGTGATAATGAAATAATTCGCATAGTTTAAATAAGTTTATCCAAGTTTTTTGCATAAAAAGAAATAGAAAGATAATTAAATATTCCGACTTCCCGGCTTGATCGCCGGAAGTGCTGCAAGTTCAGAAGGGAGCGCATCACTGGCATAAGATGCTAGCTCATATTCAGCAAGTGCAATCAACGGCACTCCAACATCAGCCTTACCGCCAGAACGATCGAGAATACATGCACTCGCTAATACATTTGCTCCAGCTGCAACCAAAGCCTCAACTGTCTCACGAATGGAAAGACCTGTTGTCACGATATCTTCAACAATCACAACCCGTGCATCCTTTTTGATTTCAAAACGGCGCAGCTCAAATACACCATTTACACGCTCTACCCACAGAGAGGGAACCCCAAGATGACGTGAAGTTTCATAAGAGGGAATAAGACCACCAATCGCGGGGCCAACTACATAATCAATTTTTCCTTCAATAGACTTTTTGATTTTTTCAGCTAACCCATAACATAACTTTTCCGTTAAGTCAGCATGCATAAATACCTTCGCCTTCTGCATATAAGTCGCACTATGACGGCCTGACGTTAAAATAAAATGTCCTTCCAGAATAGCATCTGCTTGTTTAAAAATATCAATCACATCTTTTGTATTCATTGCAAAATCTCTCTTTTTTACCCATGAACCCGTCGTACCACACTAACCGAACCTGCCTCTTTTAACTGAGAAAAAATACGATTCAAATGTTTTAAATCCCAAACTTCCAGATCAATCATAATTTCTGTGAAATCTGGGGCGGTACGGATAAAAGATAAATTTTGGATATTGGCATCATTGGCAGAAATCACTTGAGTAATTTCAGCCAAAGAGCCAGGACTATTAACAGCAAGAATATTAATCCGAGCAGGAAAACGCTCGCTCATTTGAGAATCTATATCCCAGCGGACATCAATCCATCGTTCTGGCTGATCATCATACGCCATCAAAGCCGAAGACTGTATTGGATAAATAACGATCCCTGCCCCTGGTTGCATAATGCCAACAATTCGATCTCCTGGCACTGCTCCTTCAGGAGAAAATCGTACAGGAATATCTCCACGGGTTCCTCGAATAGGTAAAGCTTTAGATTGATGCTTTTCTGCCATTGTATTCTTTTCGTTTTCTGGAACTTTAAAAATCATACCTTGAGCATTTTCAATGTTAAACCAACCTTCTTCCCCAGGCTTAAAAGACGACTTTTGTACCACACGGTGATCTTGATAATCAGGATAAACCGCTTTTATCACATCAGCAGAAGGCAATTCACCACGCCCAACAGCAGCCAATACATCTTCCACATCTTTGCGTGCCAAACGTGGCAAAATTTGCTTAAGAATATCTCTTGAAAATTGTTTTCCCATATATTCAAATGCACGCTCTAATATACGATATCCCAAGCCCGAATATTGCTTACGTACCGCTGCACGGGTTGCTCGGCGAATAGCTGAACGTGCTTTGCCTGTTACAACAAGAAATTCCCATGCTGCTGGAGGAATTTGTGCTTGTGAACGTATAATATCAACTTCGTCACCATTTTTTAATTTAGTCATTAAAGGCATAATACGACCATTGATTTTTACTCCCACACAAGAATCACCAATATCAGTATGAACTGCATAGGCAAAATCGATAGGAGTAGCGCCTTTTGGAAATGCAATCAATCTGCCTTTCGGGGTAAAACAAAAAACTTGATCTTGAAAAAGCTCAAGCTTTGTATGTTCTAAAAATTCCTCTGGATTATCCCCATCAGACAAAGATTGAATTGTTTGACGTAACCATGCATAAGCATTGGTTTCATTTGATAACTTCAGAGTCGAATAATGAGAACCATAGTCTTTATAAATAGAATGTGCAGCAACGCCATATTCAGCAATTTCATCCATAGAAGCAGTTCTAATCTGCAGTTCAACACGTTGCCTCGAAGGCCCTACAATTGTTGTATGGATGGAACGATAATCATTTTGCTTCGGTATAGAAATATAATCTTTAAAACGACCTGGTACCATTGGCCACGTCGTGTGAATGATGCCAAGAGCGCGATAACAATCATTCACTGTTTCAACAATAACGCGAAATCCAAAAATATCTGACAATTGTTCAAAAGATAATGCCTTGCTTTCCATTTTGCGAAAAACTGAATAAGATTTTTTCTGACGGCTTTTAACATCTGCTTTAATGCCATGTTCGCAAAAAAGTTTTGTCAGTTCATTTTCAATCCTAGAAAGTAAATCACGGTTGCGCTTTGATAATTCAGAGAGTCGATTTGTAATCGTACGGTAACCCTCTGGATTTAAATAAAAGAAAGAAAGATCTTCTAATTCCTCACGCATATCCTGCATACCCATACGTCCTGCAAGTGGCGCATAAATATCCATTGTTTCCTCAGCAATACGCCGGCGCTTATCATCACGCATAGCACCAAGGGTACGCATGTTATGGAGACGATCAGCAAGCTTGACTAAAAGAACACGAACATCATCAGAAATAGCTATAAGAAGTTTACGAAGATTCTCTGCCTGTACTGCCTTCTTCGATACAAGATCAAGCTTATTAAGTTTTGTGAGACCTTCAACCAACTTACCAATTTCAGACCCAAAAAGCTGGTCAATTTCTGCTCGTGTAGCACTCGTATCTTCAATCGTATCATGCAAAAGAGCAACTGCAATCGTTGCTTCATCCAACCGCATATCCGTCAAAATAGCGGCAACTTCTAAAGGATGAGAAAAGTAAAGATCACCCGAAGCACGCTTTTGATGACCATGCTTTTGCATTGCATAATCATAGGCTCTGTTTAATAGAGCTTCATCTACGTCAGACTTGTAACGTTGAACACGCCCAACAAGCTCACACTGACGCATCATACGAGCATATCCTTTATCTTTTCACCATTTAACCCTTATTGAATACCAATATTCTATCAATAAAAGACCCGCAAATAACCACTATCACATAACAACGTACATTCCCCCCGTAATATTATCGCTGTAATTAATAATCGTCACTCTTCTCCGGAACAACCAAACCTTCAATACCCGCTAAAAGTTCTTCTTCTGACATATGATCGAATAAACCACCTTCCTCTTCCGTTGATGCTTCAAAAACACTTTCAGTTTCACCTGAATGCGTAATAAACTCACTTACCATTTCTGGTTCATCAACTTCTACATGCTTTTGCAACGAATGAATAAGATCTTCTTTCAAATCGGCAGACGATAACGTCTCTTCTGCTATTTCACGCAAAGCAACAACTGGATTTTTATCATTATCACGATCAACCGTAATCTGCGCCCCCTGTGAAATTTGACGCGCCCGATGCCCTGCTAAAAGCACTAACTCAAAGCGATTATCGACTTTATCAATACAATCTTCTACCGTTACGCGGGCCATTTATGCTTCTTTCTTAAAGATTAAAACTTTTTCTAATAAGGAAAGAGTATATACAATAAACAAAATAAAACACAAGAAAAACAATGCAGGTTTTAATATTTTTTACTAAAAGATCTCATTAAAAAAAACTTCTTAGAAGCTTTACAAAAAGTGCATTACCTATCCAAGTTTGTTATCAGTATCACTTTAAAATAAAATGTTTTAAGAGTAGTGAATTCAAACAGAAAAATACACTCACCGTTTCAATCTACTCGATAAACTTTGGAAAATTCATCCTTTAAAATTATATCAATCATTCAAATTCATTAAAAATCTTTCGCTATAAAATAGTCTCATACATATTATTTATGATAATACATCATATAAATTAAGAAAATTTATCTCATTAAATGTTTATTCATTTCCATCTTGTTTATCAAATAAATCACTAGATGATTTTCATTCTTTGAAAAATAACGCGATCTTTTATGTTAAACTCTGTTATTAAATAATCCATTTATATTCATTATGGTTGTTCAAAAAAACATGATCCGTCATATACCTCAAAATAATTTTTATGAAAAATGATGAATGTTGTCTCATGAATAACCAATTAACTCCACTTTGCCCAGAGCCGCCACAAAATTGCAATTTATGTCCACGCTTACATAAGTTTATCTCTGACTGGCGTATCAAAGAACCGACTTGGCATAACGCACCGGTGCGCCCATTCTTTCCCTATAAAGGCGCTACTACAACCCGCCTTCTCATTGTTGGTCTTGCTCCTGGATTGCGTGGAGCAAATCGGACTGGGCGTCCGTTTACTGGTGACTATGCTGGACACTTACTTTATTCTACTTTGAAAAAATTTGGCTTTGCCCAAGGTACTTTTGAAGAAAGAGCCGATGATAATCTTGTATTGATTGATGCTGCGATCGTTAACTCAGTTCGTTGTGTACCGCCAGAGAATAAACCCACTGGTGCAGAAATTAATACGTGCCGATATTTCTTTGCACCCCTTTTAACAAATCTTCCCAAACTTAAAGCTGTTATTACCCTCGGCACTATTGCACATCACTCAACATTGCGTGCCCTCAATGCAAAAATTTTAGCCCATCCCTTTGGGCATGGAGAAATCAACGATGTTGGCAGATTACGTATTTTCTCAAGTTATCACTGTTCACGTTATAATACTAATACAGGCCGTTTAACAGACACCATGTTCCATCAAATTTTCGCAGCAGCAAGAACATATCTAGATCAATGCTAAAATCTCTTTAGGGATGCTAAAAATAAAGGATGGCAATTCTGTTATCCATATCTTTTTAAAATTCTTGCTTTTTCACGTCCCCAATCTCGTTTCTTTTCTGTCTCTCGCTTATCATGAAGCTTTTTTCCACGTGCCAGAGCAATCTCCAACTTAGCACGCCCTCTTTCATTAAAATAAAGTTTGAGAGGAACAAGAGTCATTCCTTCACGAGAAGTCGCGTTAAAAAAGCGTGCCATTTCACGTTTTGAAATTAATAACTTACGTAAACGACGTGGCTCATGATTAAAACGATTAGCTTGCGTATACTCGGGAATATAGCTGTTTACTAACCATAATTCCCCATTTTCAAAACTGGCATAACTTTCAGCAATATTCGCATGATTGGAACGCAAAGACTTTACCTCTGCGCCTTGTAACACCAGACCAGCTTCAAGATTATCGAGAATTTCATAATTAAAACGCGCTTTACGATTATCAGCAATTATTTTTTGCACTAACGCGTTCTTTTTTTTACTCATGGAAACCTTTATACCATTTTTTCTTTAAGCAGTCCTGCATGGCAGAGGGCCGCATCAATAATTTTCTTTGTGGTATCTGTTAGTGGAACAATTGGTGAGCGAACAGTACTTTCACAAATCCCTAATTTTGCAGCAGCATATTTTATACCAGCAGGGCTTGGTTCAATAAAGACTGCACGATTAAGAGGCATCAGACGATCATTTAATTCACGTGCTGTTTTATAATCACCACGCAAACAAGCAGCTTGAAGTTCTGTGCATAGTTTTGGAGCAACATTGGATGATACCGAAATACACCCCACACCTCCATGTGCATTAAAACCTAATGCAGTACAATCATCACCGGAAAGCTGTATAAAATTTTTACCACATTTTTCACGTTGTTCACTCACGCGCTCAATTTTGCTTGTCGCATCTTTAACACCAATGATATTTTTAAAATCCTGACACAGATCTCTCATAGTCTCCACAGCCATATCGATAACAGAACGACCAGGAATATTATAAATTATAATCGGTATAGAAATAGCTTTCGCAATGGACGAAAAATGCTTGTATAAACCAATCTGATTAGGTCTGTTATAATAAGGAGTGACGACCAAAACTGCATCTGCACCTGCTTTTTGCGCATGTTGTGCAAGCTCTACAGCCTCACTTGTACTATTTGAGCCTGCTCCAGCAACAACAGGAATACGCTTGGCAACTTGTTCAACACACAATTCTATAACTTGTTTGTGCTCTTCATGACTTAAAGTCGGTGATTCACCCGTTGTTCCAACAGGGCTTACACCATTAATACCTTGTGCAATCTGCCACTCAACAAAATTGCAAAATGCCTTCTCATCAATAGTACCCTTATCATTAAACGGTGTGATAAGCGCAGTTATGGCTCCCTTGAGCATGATAAACTCCCTATAATGTTCTCTTTATTTTTTATGGCCTTTATAAATTACTCAATAATAGAGCATAGTCTTGCTCTCTTGTTGAAGCAAGATGAATTTCATAATAGCTCTCTCAAGGTTTAACATATCTCCTTTAATTCTGAACATCTCTTTAGAAGATTGGCTTACATTAACCCGTTTTTCATGCTTCTCTTATAAAAACTTTTGAATATTCTTCAATAGCAAGGTCTCTAGGTTTTTTCTTATGCGCGCATTTTCTGCCCTCTTTTGTCTACAAACCTTTACTGTGCTTATACTGGCAATAACAATTTTATTTTCAAGCACATGTTTATTTTCAACCACATGGGCAAAAATGCCCTTTATACATGAAAAAGCACCAATCCCTTTAGTTCGTCCGAATCCCTTTATTACAAAAAAAGAAATTCAAAAAACTCCTAGACAAATTCACACAAAACCCAAAAGTCTTCCTACGTCCAACAATAATTCTACTCTTAAGCAACTTAAAGCGGGTTTAGACGCACTTTTAAATAACAATATTGTAAAAACAATAAGCCTTCGTAATTCACTGGAAAAAAATAGTCTTGATCGTCATATTTTGACATGGGCAATCAGCATATCAAATCAAGCCAATATACCAAGCTCTGAAATATTCAATGCAATAAAAGAGCTAAAAGGATGGCCAGGCATAGATATTATGCAACGTAACGCTGAACGTGCTTTTATCAATGAAAATAATTTTACACACATCATCCTTCAAAAATTTGCTCATCATCCCCCTTTAACAGCACAAGGTATGGCCCGATTTGCTAAAGCACTTATTGCAACGAGACAAATTGCTCGTGCTCAACAAATTATTGCACCATGGTGGCATAAAGCAAAACTCAATGCAAAAGAAGAAGAACTTATTCTTAAAAATGCAAGCTCTATATTAAAACCTATAGATCATTTGAAACGTATGCGATTTATGCTTTACGCTCATCATTTTGATTCAGCAGGGCGCATTGCAAAATTAGCCCGTGCCCAGTCTCTTTTTAACGCTTTTGTTGCCGTTGAAAAAAATGATCCTAGAGCTGCACAAAACTTACGTTCTGTAGAGCGTTCATGGCAAAAAGATCCTCTTTTACAATTTTCTCAAATTCGCTATCTTAGACGAACAGGACAATATAATGCAGCGGTAACACTCATGATGAGGACATCAAAGGATACATTAAAACTTATGGATCCTCATGCATTGTGGAAAGAACGACGTGCCCTTTCTCGTGAAATGCTCGATTTAAATAAACCTAAAATCGCTTATCAACTCGTTGCAACACACAATATTACGACATCTTTATTGGCAGTGGATGCTGAATTTCACGCAGGATGGTATGCGCTACGATTCCTTCATGATCCTAAATTGGCAATGCATCATTTTTCACGTATTCCTCAATTATCTTCTGTACCTCTTTCCTTATCCCGTGGATATTATTGGATGGGACGAGCTGCAGAAGCTCTGGGAGAACATAAAAATGCTCAAAATTATTTTCATCGTGCCGCCCATTTTGGTGCAACTTATTATGGTCAATTAGCAGCTTCACGACTTAATCAAAAAAAGCTCCAAATTTCTTTTCCCAAACCGACAGCCACTGAACGACAACGCTTTAGTACACGAGAAGCTATTAAAGCAATTCAACGTCTTGAAACAGCTGGATATGCTAATCTCGCTAAGTTTTTTTATAAAGAACTCGGCGAAAAAATAGAAAGTCCTGGCGAATTAGTTCTTCTAGCTGTGATGGCAGAAAAAAATGGCGACTATTATACCAGCCTCAAAATCGGAAAAACTGCCGTTTCTAAAGGCAAAAATGTTGGTGCACTTTCCCATCCTATAGGTGCTATACCAACTTCTGCGAATGTTTCTGGTGCAGGGCAAGCACTTATTTATGCTATCGCCCGTCAAGAAAGTGAATTTAATCCAACAGCCATATCAAAAGCAGGTGCACGAGGTATACTCCAGTTACTGCCTACTACAGCAAAAACACTCGCAAAAAAATATTCAATGACATGGTCACTTCAAAAATTGAGTAGTGATGCTAGCTATAATGCTACATTAGGTGCCTATTTTCTAAGCGAACAATTGGAACGTTTTAATGGATCTTATATCTTAACTCTTATTGGCTATAATGCAGGCGCCCGCCGAGTTGATGAATGGATAAAACGTTATGGTGATCCTCGAAATCAACCTCTTGATAAAGTCATCGACTGGATTGAACGGATTCCCTATACAGAAACACGTAATTACGTGATGCGTGTTATGGAAAATTACGGAGTTTACAAAATAAGATTGACTGGAAAAACAGATATAAAAGCTGATCTTCTTTTCGTCCGATAAAAGTAATTCAATCTCAATTCACCCTCAAATCGCTCATTCTTATTTCTCAAGATATAGACCAAAGTATTGCAGTAAATTAGTAGGAAAAATCTTAACAGCTCCTGAAAATCAACTGAATATCAAAGATACTCTGATAATTTTATTGACTTTCGATGGTGGTGGTGGAGGAAAAGAACTTACACGTTGGAGTACCGCCATAGCTAACCGATCAAGTTCTGGGTCACCAGCAGAAACCATAACGCGACTAGAAAAAATGCTCCCCTGTTCATGCACTCTAAATTCTAGTGTTACCGTCCCTTTTGTACGACTGATACGCTGTCTTATAACATATTTTTTTTGCTTTTCTAATTGCTCTTGTATCTTTGCCAGCCATTCTATTAATAATGCATCCTCACGTGTTGCCGTATCACCACCCTGAATAGCGCTAGATGAACGCACCGCTTTTACAGTGGAACGCTTTGCTATAATCTTTGATATCGTTTTCTGTATGCGTACTTCATGTTCACTTTTTTGAGGTGTAAGTTCTTCCAAAGACTTAAGAACTGTTAGATCATCTTTATGATAAGATTCTTCTGGTTGATTCTTATCCACGACTTCCAGCATCTCTGAATCCTGCTCTAGAAAATCAGGCTGCAATATTTCTGGATCAATACTAGCATTCGATAAACTGGTATCAATATCAGCCGCATCTGTATCAAAATTCGGAGAAAGATTCTCTTGAAGAAAAGTCAGCATAATCGGGAAAGAGGGTGTGCCATTACTTACACCAGTACTGTAGAAACAAAACTGCACTCCCAATGCTATATGCAAAGAGAAAGCACAAATAAATCCACCAATCCAAAGAGCTAATAATCGTCTTGTATTTGCAAAAATCATAGTTTTTTCTGCCGCTATTCTAAATTTAATAGTTAGTCTTAAACTTCATTAAAACAAGCTATTTTTAAATGACAACTTTTTTCTTGACTGATTTTGTCATGTTTAATATGGTTTCGCCGTGGTTTTGCCGTGGTTTTGTGCTTAAGTCAAATCACGTTATGCTTGGTTGACAAATTTATGATTATTGAGCCAGGCACTTTTATAATAAATTTCAAGCTAGGGGGGGGATGTTTTAAGAAAAGGTTATGATGTGTTATGCGAATAAGACGAAAAAATATCCATAAAAGCTGCATGATTTTAAGTGCTTTGTCGGTCTGTATACCTTCATTTGTTTTTGCGCAAAACAGCAATAAAGATGCTGTGACTGAGCTTAAACCGATTATTATCAAAGGGAAAAAAATAGAGGGTGCTTCGGGGTCAGTAACCATTCTGACTGATCGGAAAACTGCCGAAGATATTGATAAAAAACAAATAAGTGATGTTCATGATGTTGGTCGTCTTAATCCCTCTGTTTCCTATAACTCACTTAATAATAGTTTTGGAATCCGCGGTTTGAATGCAAATCGTGTTCTTACAACAATGGATGGTATAGCTCTTCCATGGTTTGATGATATATTGCGGGGAAATGGTGGAAACACAACTTTTGATTTTAGTGCGCTTTCTGCGTTTGATATTATTCAAGGATCAGATTCTAGCCTTTATGGTTCTGGTGCTTTAGGGGGAGTAGTTGCTTTGCATACCCTTAATCCTGAGGATCTTATTGCTGAAGGAAAGAATTGGGGAGGGCTTATAAAAGGCAGTTACCATTCTGTTAACAATAGTTGGCGTGTAGATCAAGCGATGGCGGTACGTGCACAACAAACGTTTTTGTTTTTTCAAGGATCTCACGTAGAGGGTCATGAGCGAAAAAATATGGGAACTGTAGGGGGATATGATGAGCGTACACGCAAAAATCCCTCTCGTTTTGACAAAAATAATTTGCTTTTTAAAATTCATCAATATTTGAATGATAATCATCGAATTGGTTTTACTGCGGAACGTTTTGCTCATAATAGCAACACACATTCATTAGATGCATCTAAAAGATATGCTCCGGGTTCCGTGTATGATAAAGATAATAAAAACCGTGAACGTCTTTCTCTTTCTTATAATTATAATGGCAATGGAGATGCTATTATTGATGCGTTTCGTGGGCAAATTTATTGGCAAAAACAGTCAGATCGTTATATTATGACGGGCTTTCGTGTAGCAGCGCCCAAAGGAGATTATTTGAGAAATAATTTTTTACGTAACACCAGTTATGGTTTTAACGCTCATGCTCTTAAAAAAGGTTATATAGGTACTGTAGATCATACATTAAAACTTGCTACGAATGTTTCGTCATCTAAATTTCATCACTATTTGTTAGGTAAAGATAATTGCCATTTGCCAGAAAATGCACGGGGATGTCTTTTTGTGCCTGCTAATCGATCTGATTCACCAGATACAAATAGTTACAGTTTTGGTTTTGCTTTCGAAGATGAAATTGGTTTGGTTGATAACCGGCTCCGTATAACACCAGGGATGCGTTATGATTGGTATAAATATGTCCCCCAAAAAACCTCCGCTTATGAAAAAGCTCTGATTTCTGACAAATTTCCTCCAGAGAGAAATGGTTCGCGTTTTTCTCCTAAATTACGTATAGAGTGGGATATTCGTAATCAAATAACGCTTTATGCTCAATGGGCACAAGCTTTTCGTGCGCCACGTGTTTCGGAGCTTTACGTCTCTTATATTAAACCCTCTGCTTATTATTCGAAGGGAAATCCTGATCTTAAAGCGGAAACAAGCAATGGTTATGATTTTGGGATACAATATGGAAATGTAAATTTCGGTGGTTCTTTTAGTGCCTTTATTAACCAGTACAAAAATTTCATCGATACTATGGATAAAGGACCATCAGAAGAATTCAGATTTGCACGTCGGCATTATATAAATCGTTCACGTGTGCGAATTTTTGGCGTTGAAACAAAAGCGCATTGGATTTTGCAAAATGGTTTTCATAGCAATGTTGCTCTTGCCTATTCGCAAGGAAAAGATCTTGATAAAAATGAATATCTTGACTCCATCCAACCTTTGAAAGTAATTATTGGCCTAGGATATGCTGGGGAAGTTTGGGGCACTGATATTATGCTTACCTTAGCAGCCAAGCGTGATAAAGTTATTAAAGGATCTGACTACCAAAAAAATCCAGGATACCGTGTTGTTGATATGACAGGATGGTGGAAACCATTTGGTGAAAATGGCCCTGTTATAAGAGCTGGTGTTTATAATCTTTTCAATGAAAAGTATTGGAATGTATCGGATCTTCCTTCAGGAAAAAGCTCAACACCAAAGGATTACTATAGTCAACCTGGTCGTAATTTTAAAGTGTCGTTCGTGCAAAAGTTTTAGTCACTTCTGTTAACCATTAAACCAATAGAAAATTGTGTCGGTAAAAGGATAAATTGTTGTGTTTCGATTCTTATCATTCTTTAAATCACAAAGAGTTGTAAAGAAACGCTTTAATTATTTTTCATTTATCAACTTTTGGTTATTTTGCTGTTGATATAAGGGCTTATTTAGTGATGGATTAAATCGTTCGTTGAGAATGATTCAGCCTATTGTTTTAAAAGTATAAATTTTTGAAAATTAACTCTGTACAAGTAATATTAAGGAAAGTCTATGTCATATACAGCTGAAGTGATTCTTCGTTTACGTGAAGAAAAAAAAGAAATGCGAAACCGCGATTTTGCGGTTTCTATTGGTATCTCTGAAGCAGAACTTATTGCTGCTTATTGTACAATTGAAAAAGCAAAAAAACTAAAGGTTGATGTTGCTACTTTTTTAGAAAATGCTCCTCAGCTTGGAACGGTTATGGCGTTGACGCGCAATGAGTACGCTGTTCACGAAGTAACTGGATGTTTTGAAAAAATTGTTCAAAGCTCACATATTCCTATCACTCTCGGTGAAATCGATTTGCGTATTTTTTCAAAGCAGTGGAAATTTGCTTTTGAGTATGATGTGGTTATTCTTGGAAAACCTACGAAAAGTCTGCAATTTTTTGATCAGTATGGTGTTTCTATCTTAAAAATCTATTCTAAAGACACCACAAATATGGACAAATGGAATGAATTGGTTAAAAAATTGCTTCATGAAGACCAATCATCTATTCTTGATGTTCTTCCGCTTTCTACTCCAAGTCAACGTAATACTATAGAGTTTGATGTCGAACAATTCAGAAGCCGTTGGCGAAATATGACTGATGTGCACCAGCTTCATGAGATTATTTCTGAATTTAAAATTAATCGACATGATGCTGTAAAACATGCTGGTGATGAATTTGCTAATAAAGTGACTATAGAATCCGTTGAAATGATGCTCAAAAAAGTTGCAAAGCAAGAAATACCTATTATGTGCTTTGTTGGGAACAGAGGATGTATTCAAATTTTCAGTGGGCAAGTAAAAAATATTAAACAGGTAGGACCATGGCTTAATGTTCTTGATCCTAAATTTGATCTGCATTTACTTATTTCTGGTATTGATCGTGTATGGTATGTTCGCAAACCTACCCGTGATGGTTATGTCAGTTCGCTTGAGATTTTCGATAAAAATGGTGAGATGATTGTTCAATTCTTTGGTATGCGAAAAGAAGGACAAAAAGAGCGTGAAGATTGGCGCTCAATATTAAATAATCTGCCTACCTGTCAAGAAGCTATTGTGGCGTAGAAAGGTAAAACTGGATATGAATGCGCGTTTTTTACGTAGATTCTTAAGCGTTTTTTTTGTTGTTGTACTATTTTCTTTTATCTCCTTTTTTCAACCGGTCATTGCTGAACCTACAACGCACTTTTCTAAAAATGCACGGATTGTCTCTATTGGTGGTTCTCTTACAGAAATTGTTTATGCACTAGGAGCTCAAGATCAACTTGTGGCTCGTGATAGTACAAGTATTTACCCGCAAGATGCACTTAAACTTCCTGTACTTGGATATATGCGTGCTCTGTCACCTGAGGGGGTTTTATCACTTGATCCAGAAGGCATATTACTTGTTGAAGGAAGTGGCCCTGCTTCAACAATTGACATTCTTAAGAAAACTTCTATCCCGATCGTGATTGTACCAGAAAACTACTCTCGTGAAAGTGTAATAGAAAAGATTCGTGTTGTTGGTAAAGCTATTCATCGTGAAGCACAAGCTGCTGCATTAATTGAGAAAATAAGCCGTGATTTTGTAGATAATGATGCGCTTTTAGCAAAAATAGTAAAACCAAAGCGTGTTCTTTTTGTACTCTCTGTACAAAATGATCGCATTATGGCGTCTGGAACAGCTACCGCTGCTGATGCGATGATAAAGCTTTCAGGTGGTATCAATGCCATCAGCGATTATAAAGGATACAAGCTGTTAAATAGTGAAGCATTATTAAAGTCAAATCCTGATGTTATTTTACTTGTAAAACACGGTGAAAAATCCGCCAATCTTGAAAAAATTTTAGCTATACCAGCAGTTCAAGCAACAACTGCCGCCAAAAATCATGCCGTTAAACAGATGGATATTATGTATCTTTTAGGATTTGGTCCACGTACTGCAGACGCATCAAGAGAACTTATTAACATCTTTTATGGTGTAAATGAAAATGATAAGAATTGATACAAATGATAGATGAGACATCCATAGTATATGCATCTGAAGCAAAAAAGAATAAAAAAATAGGCCGTGCATACTTAAAGAAAATTATATTATTGAGTCTTGTCATATTTCTCATTTGTAGCATTTTTGGTGGGCTTTTGAATGGTCCTTCAAAGGTTTCTTTTTTTGATTTTCTTCATATAATGTTTACACAAGATTTTTCAGTAAGCAGTAAAACCCGTGAGTACCTTATACTTGTCGACATTAGGATTCCCCGTGTTTTTTTAGGGTTATTGGTTGGGTCATCTTTAGCTGTCTCTGGTGTTCTCATGCAGGGACTTTTCCGAAACCCTCTTGCAGATCCTGGAATTGTAGGCGTATCAGCAGGTGCAGGTCTTGGTGCTGTTTTAGCAATTGTTATTGGTATTTCTTTTCCTATCTCATTAGCCCCTTTTTTGGAGCCTTACAAAGTTATCATAGGTGCCTTTTTTGGTGGTCTGCTATCAACAATTGTTCTTTATACAATAGCGACGCATCAGAATTTTACTTCTATTGCAACAATGCTTCTCGCGGGTATTGCCCTTGGTGCCTTAAGTGGTGCCGTTGTGGGAACACTTATTTTTATCGCAAATGATCAACAATTACGTGACATTACTTTTTGGAGTCTTGGCTCTTTAGCAGGTGCTACATGGTTGAAAGTTTGGCTTGTTTTTCCTTTTATCTGTATTGGCCTCCTTTTTTCGCCCTTTTTATCACGAGCGCTTAATGCTCTTGCTCTTGGAGAAGCTGTTGCTGGTCATATTGGTTTTCATATTCAACGAATTAAAAATAGTGCCATTTTCCTTGTTGCCCTAATGTGTGGTAGCGCAGTTTCTGTCAGTGGCGGTATTGGTTTTATTGGTATTGTTGTTCCACACATTTTACGACAATTAATTGGTCCAGATCACCGCTATCTTATTCCTTGTTCCGCTCTTTTGGGCGCGGCATTGCTTATTTTTGCTGATACATTTGCACGCTTAATTGTTGCTCCTGCGGAATTGCCAATTGGAATTGTTACAGCACTTGTTGGAGCACCTTTTTTCCTTTGGATTCTTATAAAAAAACGGGGAGCAAATTTTTCATGATTGAAGCAACCCATATTTGCGTTCAACGCAGCAAAAAACAAATTCTTAATCATATTAACCTTCAAGCTGAAAGCGGTGCTTTTACTATCATTATTGGCCCTAATGGATCTGGAAAAAGTACTTTTATCAAAGCGTTGAGTGGTGAAATTCCCTATTGTGGGAAAATAACCTTAAATGGCTATGATGTTAGCCAAACAAAAGCTTCTGAAATGGCAAAAATGCGTGCAGTACTACCACAATCAACAGTGCTCGTCTTCCCATTCTTAGTTCATGAAGTAGTCGAACTTGGTCTTTCTATAAACCAATACACCATTGCAAAAACTAAAATACGAAGTCTTACTCAAAAAGCTTTGAAACGTGTAGGACTTGCTGATTATACTGATCGGTATTATCATCAACTTTCAGGAGGGGAACAGGCTAGAGTGCAACTTGCTCGCGTACTTTGTCAAATCTGGGAACCTGTTTATCATGGAGTTTCTCGTTGGATGATACTAGATGAACCTATTGCAAGCCTGGATATTCAACATCAAATTGTCGTTATGGATATTGCTAGAGATTTTGCCCGTTGTGGTGGTGGTGTTCTTGCTGTTCTTCATGATCTCAATCTTGCTGCACATTATGCAGATAAAGTGGTATTACTAAATCAGGGAAAAATTTATTCTGAAGGAAATGCTTCTACCGTTTTGACAACACAAAATCTGCGCGATGTTTATCATTGTTCCTTAGTTGTTTCTGAATTACCTAAAACAGGTGTTCCATTTATACTCCCTCAAACGGCATCCTGTCTATAATAGTGTATAATTTTTTAGAGATCTGTTTGCTTAAATAAAAAATTAAAATATACAGCAAAATGAAAGATAGAGAGATTTTTATGAATTGTAATCAATTCCTTTCTATATAATAACTGCTATTGTATTTTTGAAAATAGAAACAATCTGCTTGAAAACATTGAAGATTTTAGGAATTATCTCTCTATTCTTACCACTCTGGTCTTTATAAAATAATATAAGAAATACACAAAAATACCTCTGTCATGATATAAAATTAAATGTATTTTCGTTATTATTTTTCTCAATATTTATGAAAAATCTCGTAGCTCTCTCTCTCATCCTTATTCATAACTTTACAAAAAATCCTTCTCCACATTCATAAGAAAACGGTTTTTTAATATTCTTTTTACGTATTATTTTCATTAAATCATGCATTTATAAAGTTACAATAATTTATAATCCGCTTCTTGGTAATAATTCATATCCTTACCCTACATAGCCTTTGAGATGATGTTTTGATCACTTTAAGAGCTTTTACCAATCCCAAATATCTTCTTTAGCTACAGTCGTTCCTTTTTATTATTTACATAAAAAATAACGCGGACTAACTCTGCGTCAATGATATCATCAATAGTTGATAGATTATTAATTATTCAACAATCTTATGATTTTATAGCATAACCAACCGTTGTATTAACAGGTCGCATTTCTGTTTCACCCGTCGTAGAAAGAATTACTTTGTGCTTATATGCTCCAGCTGATTGTGTAGTCCCCGTAATAACTTCATAGGGATAAAAAGGATTTCTTCTACCAATGCCATTGGCACTCTATCCAACTCCATTATATTGAAAACTGTGTGTATATTCACCTACCCCTTCCATAGAGTACAAATATGCGTATGTGATTTAATACTCTCTTGCTGCTCATTTGCAAACTATCTCTTCGTATCTAAACCACGACCATTATCCGAACCGCGTAAAAACATCCCTCTAAAATCTAGAACTTTAAAGGTTGTATCACTGTTTTTCCTCATTTATCGCCTATTGCTCTGAATAGTCGTGGACAATCTTTTGCAATTATAGGCTGTGCTGTCTTATAAAACACAACCGTTTTACACCTCTTGCATAGCAAATGTGGCAATAACCCCACATGGAAAAGTTTCTACCTTTGGTGAAGGGATAGGCGTTGGGTTTCAAAGATACCAACCATCTCGATTTTCTATTGAAACATTGCCATTATATGCCATCTGTTTGTAGCTTTCCCCCTTCTAACAGTATAATACCTGTATTAGCAGTTTTATAGATATGCTTCTCTCCCATATTATTCACTGTTATTGTCGTTGTACCAATATTCACATATGCGCTTTAAAACGTATGACTATATCATTTTTGTATTTCTTTATAGGTGAAATTGTTTTCAATATGATTAATGTTGTGTTATCTTCTATATTGATCACAAAATTAATAGAATCATCATTATCAGCAAGATATTCACGGCACATACTGCATCATCGCTTGTGCGCTATCATTGATAGAACTAGGCGGTTGACCTTCTGCCCAATTAATGATGCTGTCTGAATGAGCATTTTCACAAGCCTTTAGCGACCAATCATAAATATTAAACATTACAATTCCCTATTGTTCTTAAACTCCTTCTAGTCATTTACTTTTTGTGCACCAGGGTATAGATTTCCTTCGTCATTATTCGTTGATAGAGTATCTACTCCTGTAGTATTTGTTCATTTATGCTTTTTTTCCCTCTAATTGAATAAATCAAATTCACTACAGTTTTCTATAAACAAACATCCATGCATCCACTTGCAATGCAAAGACTTCATTCTCAGTTTGTTTAGCAGTTATCTGTATCAAAAAAGTTTTGATACTTTTTCCCTAGATTCTTTACACACCCCATCATGTTTTTATGTGTATATAGAAACCTCTTAAAAAACATCTTGTTTTATTAAGTTTGCCAGATAAACATAAAATTTTTTCAGCGCCTCCTGTTCACAGCCTAGCACCCCATAGAGAACTTTCTTTAGATGAATTGAAAAACTGCAAAACTGCACTCTACCCCCTGCAAAATGCACACTGCTAATTTTTGAAGAATCGTAATAGCCTATTGTCCTTACACATTTTTAATATGATCACTTACATGTAGTATTCTATTATATAGATTTTTTGCAAAAAAAATAAACTCTTCTGAATAAAGCCTGTACAGTTATTGGCTCTCTTTTTTCTCATAGCAAGACAAAAATAAAGCTTCTTCACATTGTTATGATAGCAAATAAGTTCCCAAAAAATATTTTCTATTTAACCTGAGCGAACAGTAACATTTCAAAATAGATTCAAGATGAAATAGTCAATATGTGTCACGACTTCAGAAACAAAAGTATTGCCGCTTAAAAAATTTTTAACTCAATAGAAAATAATATGACATTTTTTTATAAAAAAGTACTGATTTCTGAAGATATACCTCTAGATCAGTAAAAGAGCCGCACAAAAATGGAGAATAAGCACTTATGGAAGAGCCAAGTATAAATCCCATTGTTTTAGCACTGAATTTTGCTCTTACCGTTTCTTTATAGAAGACTTTTGTATTATTGCTCACTACATCACGATACCTGTTTTCATTTTTAATAAACATAGAAAAATCGTTAAAAACATATCTTTGCGATTGACAATATAAATATTTAAGCCAACCATGTTTTTGCAAATAAAAACTCTTAAGTTGAGGGGGGAATGCAAATAATATGAGAGTTGTTGTACCAATCCTTTCAATAAAGTTTCTTGATATTTATTTGAAGTATCTTGGTATTATTATAATCCCTGCATTCAAGAAACTATCATTGATGATTTGAACATATCCTCCCTAACCTCACGATCTGTTTTTGAACTCTGTATTTATAAGGAAAAAGTTTATGCAGAAAAAGATTCCATCAATCAGTTGCAGCCCCTTTCCTGCCTCACGCAAAATTTATCACCAAAGTTCTCTTTTTCCTGATGTACGTGTTCCATTGCGTGAGATTTTATTGACCGATGGCAGTGGTGAAGAATCTTTAAATATTTATGATACTTCTGGCCCTTATACAGATAAAGATATGGTCATTGATATTACAAAAGGCTTGCCCAAAATTCGCTCGCCTTGGATCTCTAAGCGTGCTGATACTGAATCTTATTCTGCACGATCAGTTAAAGCAGAAGATAATGGGTTAAACTATGATGAAAAATCTATACCCGCCTTTAAACAAAAGCGCTCTATTCTACGCGCAAAAAATGGCAAAGCAATTACACAGATGGCATATGCACGTGCGGGTATTATCACAGAAGAAATGGAATATGTCGCTATACGAGAAAATGAAGGACTTACAATAAAAAATCAAAAGAAAGTGCAATCAAATATAACATCAAACGGATCAATACCAGAAATTTATACTGCTGAATTTGTCCGCAATGAAATTGCTTGCGGGCGCGCGATTATCCCCCAAAATATCAACCATCCAGAATGTGAGCCAATGATTATTGGACGCAATTTTCGTGTTAAAATTAACGCCAATATTGGCAATTCAGCCGTAACATCTTCTATGGCAGAGGAAGTTGATAAAATGGTTTGGGCTATTCGTTGGGGAGCAGATACAGTTATGGATCTCTCAACAGGACGGAATATTCACAATATTCGTGAGTGGATTATTCGAAATTCACCAGTTCCAATTGGGACTGTTCCTCTTTATCAAGCACTTGAAAAAGTACAAGGTATTGCTGAAAATTTAACATGGGATATTTTCCAAGATACCCTTATCGAACAAGCAGAACAGGGAGTTGATTATTTTACCATTCATGCGGGCCTAAGATTACCATTTATTCATCTCACCATTGACCGCGTAACAGGTATCGTTTCACGGGGCGGTTCTATTATGGCAAAATGGTGTCTGCATCATCACAAAGAAAGTTTTCTCTATGAACATTTTGATGAGATTTGTGATATTGCACGCACCTATGATATTTCTCTTTCGTTGGGAGATGGATTGCGCCCAGGCTCTATTGCTGATGCCAATGATGAAGCCCAATTTTCCGAGCTTAAGACTTTAGGAGATTTGACAAAAATTGCTTGGTCAAAAGACGTACAAGTTATGATTGAAGGACCTGGACATGTCCCAATGCATAAGATTAAAGAAAATATGGACCAACAATTAGAGCTCTGTCATGAAGCTCCTTTTTATACTTTAGGTCCTCTTACCACAGACATTGCTCCTGGTTATGACCATATTACATCCGCAATTGGTGCTGCTATGATTGGATGGTTTGGAACAGCTATGCTCTGTTATGTAACGCCCAAAGAACATCTTGGACTCCCTGATAAAAATGATGTAAAAACCGGAGTGATTACTTATAAAATTGCTGCCCATGCTGCTGATCTTGCTAAAGGTTTTCCTAGAGCGCAATTGCGCGATAATGCTCTTTCGCGTGCACGATTTGACTTTAGATGGCATGATCAATTTAACCTTTCTCTTGATCCAGATACAGCTTGTGCCTTTCATGATGAAACAATGCCTAAAGAAGCTCATAAATTGGTGCATTTTTGTTCCATGTGTGGACCAAAATTCTGTTCTATGCGTATTTCTCATGATATTCGTGATACAGTCGTGAAGAAAACAAAAGATGAAGGTATGCTTGCTATGGCAGAGAGGTATAAAAAAGATGGTGATCTTTATATGGAAGCCATTCCTCTGCAAAAAGAGAGAGTAAACAGTTGAAAAACATTTTGATCAAAGGTGCGGGTGTAGGGGGGCTAACAACTGCTTTTATGTTACAACAAAAAGGTTTTTCTGTTACTATATCAGCCCCTCCTTCTTCTCCTATAGGAACAGCAAGTTGGTATGCAGGAGGAATGCTAGCGCCTTACTGTGAAAGAGAAATTGCTGAACAAATCGTTGAAGATCTTGGCATACAAGCCATCGAATGGTGGTACAAAACACTCCCCTATTTGCTCATACGAAAAGGAACTTTAGTTGTCGCGCCAGCACGAGATAAGGTAGAGCTTGAACGATTTTCAGAGCGGACACATCATCATAGAATTATAAATGGTGAAGAAATAGCATGTCTTGAACCTGATCTTGCAGAACGTTTCAACCATGCGCTTTTTTATGAAAATGAAGCACATCTTGATCCTCGTAAAGCGCTTATTGCTTTAAAAGAAAACCTCATAAAAAATGGAGCATGTTTTGTTGATATCAAAACATCTGAAACAAATTTTGATATTATCATTGATGCGACAGGCATAGCGCGTTTGGGAAAAGATAAAAATATACGCGGTGTTCGTGGTGAAATGCTTCTCGTACGCAGTAGGGATATTAAAATTTCTCGCCCAATTCGCCTTCTTCATCCACGCTTTCCTCTCTACATTGTTCCTCGGCAAGATAATATTTTTATGGTTGGTGCAACAATGATTGAAAGTGATTTTGATGGAGCCATCTCGGTAAGGTCAATGATGGAACTACTTAATGCTGCCTACACGTTGCATCCTGCTTTCGCTGAAGCAGAAATTATTGAATCCGGCGTTGGTGTTCGCCCATGTTATCCTGATAACTTCCCTTCTGTACGTAAACATGGTAATCATATTTCTATTAATGGATTTTATAGACATGGTTTTCTTTTATCTCCAGAAATGGCAAAACGCGCGATGAAATTGGTAGTGGAATAAAATATGCAAATATTTGTTAATGGTGAAACCATTCAAACAGAAGTCAGCACCCTTAATCTCTTGCTTGAAGAATTGGGTTATGAGGGAAATTGGCTTGCTA
The DNA here is from genome assembly GCF_000273375.1 of Bartonella birtlesii IBS 325. Classification (NCBI taxonomy): domain Bacteria; kingdom Pseudomonadati; phylum Pseudomonadota; class Alphaproteobacteria; order Hyphomicrobiales; family Bartonellaceae; genus Bartonella; species Bartonella birtlesii. The sequence goes on along the minus strand of NZ_CM001557.1, from coordinate 1,002,340 downwards.
TTGCTGTTAATGCTGAAGTTGTTCCTGTAGAGGCACGAAACAAATTTTTCTTGCATGAGGGAGATAAAATTGAAGTTTTAAGCCCAATGCAAGGAGGATAAAACTATGCTGAATCTGTATGGACGTAAATTCTCTTCTCGTCTTATGTTAGGTACAGCACAATATCCCTCACCTGCAATTCTGCGTGATGCTATTTGTAAATCTGGTACAGAAATTGTAACAGTTTCATTGCGCCGTGAAACTGCAGGTGGTAAACAAGGAGGACAATTTTGGCAATTTCTTACAGAATTGGATATAACAGTGCTTCCCAATACTGCTGGTTGTTATACTGTTAAAGAAGCTGTTACAACGGCAAAACTTGCACGAGATCTCTTTAAAACGTCTTGGATTAAACTCGAAATTATTGGGAATCCTGACACCTTACAACCAAATGTTTTTTCCTTAATCGAAGCAGCACAAATTTTAAACAGTGAAGGTTTCAAAATTTTTGCCTATACAACGGATGATCTCATTGTTGCTGAAAAACTCTTAGACGTTGGATGTCAAGTCATAATGCCTTGGTGTGCTCCTATTGGATCTGCCAAAGGTCCTCATAATACCGATGGATTGCGTTCTATCCGCGCTTACCTTCCTGATGTTACTCTTGTTATTGATGCTGGCATTGGACGCCCCTCCCATGCTACTGTTTCTATGGAACTGGGGTATGATGCAGTGCTTCTTAACACCGCAGTTGCTAAATCAGCTGATCCTGTCTTAATGGCTGAAGCGTTTTCTAAAGCTGTTCAGGCAGGTCGTATGGGATATAAAGCAGGACTTCTCGAAGCGCGTGATATAGCTGTCCCCTCAACACCAGTTATTGGAAAAGCAGTCTTTTCATGAAACTGGACCCTTTCTACCTCATTGTTGATAATGCTGATTGGGTTGAACGTTTGGTTCCTCTTGGAGTCAAACTCGTACAACTGCGTATAAAAAATAAAAATTTAAAAATAATCCGTCAACATATCAAGCATGCAAAAAATATATGCGATAAATTGGGAGTACAATTAATCATTAATGATCATTGGGAAATAGCAATCGATGAAAAATGCAATTTTATTCATCTTGGGCAAGAAGATTTAAGCAGTGCCGATCTTCCTGCAATTCGTAAAAATGGTATAAGATTTGGTCTTAGCACACATGATGAACAAGAATTGGATATCGCACTTTCTGTTAATTCTGACTATATTGCACTTGGTCCTATTTACCCAACAATCTTAAAAGAAATGAAATGGAAGCCTCAAGGGCTAGAAAAAATCAAACACTGGAGAAAACGGATTGGTGCTTTACCTTTAGTGGGCATTGGTGGCTTAACACCAGAACGCGCTATTGGTATTTTAACTGCAGGCGCCAATAGTGCTGCTGTTGTAACGGATATTATCCTCCATAAAAAACCTGAACAACGTGTCCAACAGTGGTTAAAGGTAACAAAAGCATGGCGTTGAAGCCTTCTATTCTTATTGTTGCCGGAACTGATCCAACAGGAGGTGCTGGTATTATTCGTGATATAGAAACAGCTGCCCATTTTCAAATAAAAGCAAATTTAGCTATCACCTGCGTTAACGTGCAAGATGATAACCACGTTGCTGAAATTGTTCCAATGCATGCAGAACTCATTATCGCACAAATGCGCTGTGCCTTAGAAGCCAATCCAATAAGCGCAATAAAAATCGGTATGACAGGGACCCGAGCAATTATAGCAGCAATCTGTAATGTATTAGAAGACTATCCTCATATTCCAGTTATTCTTGATCCTGTACTGGTCGCCTCATCAGGAGGAAAACTAACAACAGAAAAAATCACAGAAATTATGATCAATAAACTTCTCCCTCACGTTGATCTTTTAACACCCAATAGAGAAGAACTTGCTCTTCTCAGCCAAGATACATTGGCATCTCATCATAAGCAAGCAATAGAGCAAGCAAGAAAACTGCTGTCATTTGGTCCACGCTCTATCTTGATAAAAGGCGGTCATGCAAACAGTCCCCTTGCAACGGATAGTTTCATTGATAAAACTGAAATCATAAATATTTCTACTCCCCGCTCGACGGAAACAATACGTGGAACAGGTTGCATCCTTTCAAGCGCTATTGCAGCCAATTTGGCATTGAATGAATCTATGCCTCAAGCCATAAAAAATGCAAAAGCATATATTCACACATTACTGTTAAATCACAACCGAAAAGATTGTTAAAAGCTTATATGCCATAATATATTGAACTCTTCTTGTCACATTTTGCATATTTATAGGATTATTTTTCCTTAAAATTAAGGTACACATCGCTCAAAGAGCTTTTATACTAATATACTGCTATATAGGTACCTTTTATAACCGTATTATATCACTATCCGAGTAGTTTAAACTATATATTCCATGCGTTTTTTTATTATAGAGCAATTTAGTATAGCCTAACAAATTAAGATAAATCATTGAAAAAAATATCATTCCATTCTATAGTTTTTATTGGGATTAAAGAAAATAGAATTTTTCAGATATAAACCTCTAACGAAGATATCATAACGCTTGAAGGATGACGTTATGTGGTCTATCCGTAGTCGATAGATCATTAGAAAAGATAAAATGTTAAATCAAACACCGTGCTCAATCTCATATGAAGAACTCTTGAACTTTTATAAAGAAAGTGGTGTGGATGCTGTTCTAACGGATTTACCTGTTGATCGCTTTAATCAAGCTGTCTCTTTAGAGAAAAAATCAATACAAACAGTAAACATTTCTCATAATCAACAGACATCACCAACCATAAAGTCGTCCAATCATCTACTGCCTACGCCTAGTATTATACAAGATAAACCTTCCACTGTAGATAGTGTAAAACATGCGAAGACACTTGATGAATTAAAATCTGTTCTTCTCGCGTTTAATGGCTGTTCATTAAAATTGACAGCAAAAAATACCTGTTTTTCAGATGGAACAGCGGGAAGTCCACTCATGCTCATAGGAGAAGCGCCAGGACGAGAAGAAGATATACAAGGTGTTCCTTTTGTTGGGAAAGCAGGAATGTTGCTCAATAAAATCCTCGCATCAATTGGTTTAACAAGAGAGAATGTTTACATCGCGAATACTATTCCTTGGCGCCCACCTGGAAATCGCACGCCAACACCAAGGGAAGTTGCATTATGCCGCCCTTTTATTGAAAAGCAAATTCATTTAGCTAAACCTCGTATTCTTGTAGCACTTGGTGGAGTTGCTACTCAGTTTCTTACGGGAGCGCAAAATGGAATTATTCGTACGCGAGGGAAATGGTTTACCTATGAAAGAGAAGATAATACCAAAATACCTGTTATGCCGACCTTTCATCCTGCTTACCTCCTTCGAACGCCCAGTCAAAAAAAACTTACATGGATGGATTTTCTAGAAGTAAAAAACCGCTTAGATAATCTCCCGTAATTTTTACCTCATTACAAAACATAAACACTTTTTCAATTCCGTAACTTTTAAAATACAATCAGGAAAAAATTATGCAACAATCAGCAATGTCCATTTATCGTCTGGAAGACTACCAACCAACCCCTTATGCTATCCCCAAAACACAACTTCACTTCTGTTTGAAACCAACAAAAACCCTTGTTACGGCAATATTATTGATTGAAGCGCGTCAAAATACGAAAGAAAGAACGCCTCTTGTGCTTTCTGGTGATGATCTTACACTCATTTCTGTTGCTATTAATGGTGAGGCATTGTCTGCAAACGCTTATAAAAGCACGCCTTCACGTTTAGAAATTACAACTCCACCAGCGACTCCTTTTACATTGCAATTGGTCACGGAACTAAACCCTGAAAGCAACCGCCAACTTATGGGACTTTATCTTTCAAATGGTGTTTATTGCACACAATGCGAAGCAGAAGGTTTTCGTCGTATTACTTATTTTTACGACCGCCCAGATATTCTTTCTACCTATACGGTCAAAATCGAAGCGGATTCTCAAACAATCCCTATCTTACTTTCCAATGGTAATCTCGTGGAAACAGGAACTCTTGAAAATAATCGTCATTTTGCTCTTTGGGAAGATCCATATCCCAAACCATCCTATCTCTTTGCTTTAGTTGGCGGTGATCTTGATAAGTTAGAAGACCATTTTACTACTGTATCTGGTCGACGTATCAAACTTGGTATCTATGTGGAAAAAGGAAAAACCAAACGTGCAACCTATGCAATGGATGCCCTCAAACGCTCCATGCGTTGGGATGAGCAATGCTTTGGACGCGAATATGACCTTGATGTTTTCAATATTGTTGCTGTTTCGGACTTTAACATGGGTGCAATGGAAAATAAAGGGCTTAACATCTTTAATGATAAATATGTTCTTGCAGATCCTGAAACAGCAACCGATCATGATTATAGAAATGTCGAACGTATCATTGCTCATGAATATTTCCATAATTGGACCGGTAATCGTATTACTTGCCGTGATTGGTTTCAACTTTGTTTAAAAGAAGGACTAACAGTTTACCGAGATCAAGAATTTTCCTCAGATCAAAATGTACGTAGTCTACAGAGAATTGAAAATATAAAAACATTAAAAGCTATGCAATTTACTGAAGATTCTGGTCCACTTGCTCATCCTGTACGGCCTCGTCAATATAGTGAAATCAACAACTTTTACACCACAACCGTTTATGAGAAAGGCGCTGAAGTTGTTCGCATGATGCATACTATTTTAGGTCCTACTCTTTTTCGTAAAGGAATGGATCTCTATTTTCAACGTCATGATGGGCAAGCTTGCACAATTGAAGATTTTGTCACCTGTTTTGCTGAAGTCTCTGGTAGAGACTTTTCACAATTCATGCTGTGGTATGAACAAGCAGGAACGCCTCATGTGGAAATCGACCACCATTATAACAATGGTATTTTAACAATTCATGCAAAACAACATATTCCGGCAACACCGCAACAAAAAACAAAAAACCTATGCTTATCCCTATCGTTTTTGGTCTCTTAGGACAAAATGGAGAATCTCTTACCTATGAGACTGATGCGGATATTCAATCAGATGTTATGCTTCTGTCTAAAGAAAGCCAAACGTTCACATTAAAGGGACTGAGTGAAAAACCTGTTTTATCTCTGCTTAGAGACTTCTCTGCACCTATCAATTTACAAACTCCGTTTAATGAAAACGAGCTTATATTTCTTGTACAAAATGATAGCAATCAACTCAACCGTTGGCAGTCGTTTAATCATTTAATGATGCAAGCTCTAATTCAAGCTATTAACGATAAAACACAAGTAAAAGAGAGTATGCCTTCTTCTTTGCTAAAATTAATTGAAAACATCCTTAAAGATGAAAGTCTTGAACCAGAGTTTCGAGCATTTTGTTTAAATTTACCTAGCGAAATAGAACTTGCTCATACAATCGGTAAAAATGTTGATCCAGATCGTATCCACTCTGTGCGTAATCAGTTTTTAGCTTCACTCGCGCATACACATCAAGGGCTTTTCACAAAAGTTTATATGCAAATGGAAACTAATGAACCCTATTCACCAACTACTGCACAAGCTGGAAAACGAGCATTACGGAATATTATCCTAGATTATCTTTCCATTGCTGAAGCGCAACCAAATCGTGCTGTCACGCAATATATAACAGCTGATAACATGACTGACCGCATAGCCAGTATAACCATTTTAGTGCGGCATTTTAACAAAAGTGAGCAGGCACAAAATGCCTTAAATGATTTTGAAAACCGGTATCGGCATGACCCTTTGGTTATGGATAAATGGTTTTCCATTCAAGCAATGGTTGCAGGAGCATCAACACTTGACCATATTCAAAAACTCATGCAACATCCGCTCTTTTCACAAGATAATCCCAATCGTGTACGAGCCCTAATTGGTGTCTTTGCTTCTAATAACCTAACGGGTTTTAATAGAGTTGATGGTGCAGCCTATCACTTTCTTTGCCAAATTGTTTTGGAAATTGACAAGAAAAATCCACAACTTGCCTCGCGATTACTCACAATAATGCGTTCTTGGAGACAATTAGAGCCTATTCGACAACAAAAACTTAAAGCTGCATTAAAAACAATTGCAGTAGCTCCTCAATTATCAAGCGATGTGACTGAGATCATCTCCCGTCTCCTCGCTTAAATGGATAAATAATTTATAATCATTATGTCAGGATACCGTTTAATAAAATAATATCAATGAATAACTTAACTATAACAATCCTCTAAATGAGTCATTTAAACCTGTTTAGAAGTCTTTTTAAAGTTCCTCTTATTTGCTTCATCCACATTCAATAAAAGTAAAATACTTTTTTTAAAAAAAAGACTGGACAGAGGACTCCCGTTTTGATTCATTGCACCCTATGGGGTTTTATTATGAATATTGAAACAGTTTTTATAACACATTATTCCATAATTAAAGGAACGAGAAATGGCTAAATTGGACGCATATAATGCGCCAACGGAGGTGTATACTAGCTCAAAGTCAAGTGCTCAAAATCATAAAGCACAAACAGAGCGTATTCATCTGTTTTTTGGCTCTGCCTCTCAAAAGCTTCTCTCTATTGAACCTTGGCTGCGGCGTTTACTTCCATTTATCATTCTTGTATTCCTTATTGTTTTAGCAACCATTCGTTTTGTATCAATCTATGATTGGCGTCATGTTATTGATAAAAACACACGCTCTACCCTTGCTCTCGTCGCTTCCCATATTAGTAATACAATTAATCATGATTTACTTGCTGTTACTGAAAAAGGTAAAGTTGCTACTCTTTCTCATAGCCATTTGCAAAATATCCTAAACAGTTTTCTCAATAAAGACCTTATCAGTCCTCATACTGTTATTGCTATAATCGATCAAAAAGGTATTGTCTTAGCTTCATCCGGTTCAGAGATCATTTTAGGAAAATCCTTACAGAATTTTACTTCCGAGGGTATTGCTTTACAAGCTCTGGGACAACATGTTGGTATTATGGAAATCACGATGGGCAAAGATACTCCTGCTTTTGCTTCATTTCACCAAACAGAAAATGGACAATATGGTGTTTTCGTCAGCGAAAAGAAACAACATATCTACATGGAATGGCGCAAAATTTTCTCGCTAAATATAACCTTGTTCATAGGAACAGGTGGCGTTATTTTGGCTCTCCTCTATGCTTATTACAATCAAATTGCGCGAGCACGCAAAACGGATTTAATTTCAGAAAAAACTCAAAACCGTATCGATATGGCAATGATGCGCGGACGTTGTGGGTTATGGGATTGGAACATGGCAAGCGGGCGTGTTTACTGGTCACGGGCAATGTATGAAATGCTCGGTTATGTGCCTCAAGATGCACTGCTGTCAATTTCGCAAATTACCGCTATTATCAACCAAAACGATGCTAATTTTTTTGATCTTGCTCAAGAATTAATGGGGGGGCAAAAAAAACATATTGATATTAATGTTCCCATGCGACATGCCGATGGCCATTATGTGTGGATGCGTATTCGGGCTGAAGTTACAGATGAAGAAGAACCCCATTTGGTTGGTATTGCTTTTGATATTAGTGAGCAGCGTCAACTCGCAGAAGAAACAGCACAGGCCGACCTTCGTATCCGTGATGCAATTGAAAATATTTCAGAATCTTTTGTCTTATGGGATTCAGAAGGACGTTTAGTCATGTCCAACAGCAAATTTTGCGAATATACTGCTATCCCTAAACAGGTTTTACAATCAGGAGTCCAACGTGCAACCGTTGAAGCCATAGCTCGCCCTGCAATCCATGAATATCCTCTTAAAGATGATGGTGCTGGTAATTTAACTAGTATCCGACAAACTGCAGATGGTTATTGGCTGAAAATTAATGAACGACGTACCCAAGATGGAGGGCTTGTTTGCATTGGTACAGATATTTCTGAACTTAAACAACAACAAGAAAAATTTGAAGATAGTGAAAGACGACTTTTTTCTTTTATTCAAGAACTTAAACGTACACGGGGAAGTGCACAACAACGTGCAACAGAAGTTGAAAAACTGAATAAAAGTTTAAAAGCAGAAAAAGAGCGCGCCGAAAGTGCTAATAAAGCCAAATCAGAATTTTTAGCCAATATGTCCCATGAATTGCGGACGCCACTTAACGCTATTCTTGGCTTCTCAGACATCATGTTGCAATCTACCTTTGGCCCTCTTGGCTCGCAACGTTACAAAGAATATATGCACGATATTTATAATTCAGGAGCCCATCTTCTAACCCTTATCAATGATATTCTTGACATGTCCAAAATCGAAGCTGGGAAATTTACCCTTAATTGCAAAAATACTAATCTTGAGCCCATCATCAGTGAAGCAGCCCGCACACTTACACCACAGGCTCAAGAAAAAAATATTTCTGTTATAACAAATATTGCTCCAGAACTCCATGCAGAGGTTGATATCCGTGCCATGAGACAGATCTTCCTTAATCTCATCTCTAATGCTGTTAAGTTTACACCTTCTGGCGGCAGTATTAATGTTTGTGCTTTTAAGAAAAAAATAACCTTGTTTGTAAAATTAAAGATACAGGGGTTGGCATTCCCCAATCAGCCATAAAAAAACTCGGACAACCTTTTGAACAAGTTGAAAATCAACTCACAAAAACCCATACTGGATCAGGTCTTGGACTAGCCATTTCACGCTCCTTGCTAGAACTACACAAAGGGAAACTTGAAATTATTTCCAAAGAGATGAAAGGTACAACTGTGACTATTACAATGCCAATCAAACAAAATTAAATTTCCCCATTTGTTCGCGTCGTAACAAAATCTGTTTTCGCCAAATACCCCAACGATACCCAGAGATAAAACCATTCTTTTGCACCACACGATGGCAAGGGATGATTAATGCCAATTCGTTATGTGCACATGCATGAGCAACTGCACGAAAAGCATTTGGCATACCAATACGTTGTGCTAACGCTTTATATGAAATTGTTTCACCACATGGCACTTCACATAATGCCGTCCATACTTTCTGCTGAAAGATTGTGCCTTTTATATCTAAGAGAAAATCATGTCGTCTTACCAACTTAGGAGTCTCTATCATTGCAACAATATGTGCAATCTCTTCCTTAAATATGTTGTCACTATCCACTTGTTGTGCATCCTCAAAGCGTACCATGAATTCTTGTAATAATTGTTCTGTAGTATCTCCTAACATTATATTACAAAGCCCTTTGTAAGACTTTGCTACCAAAAGCTCTCCTATTGAAACGTTTTTTGAGACAAAATATTTTCTTTTTTGAGAATGTCTAGCATTTTAACTTTTCTATATTTTTAAGAGATCTGAACATCATGAATGAACTCAAAAAAAGCAATTTTTCATTACACTCTTTACAAGGTAAGACAAAATACCCTCAAAATCTATCTTCTCAGTCATCGACTTAAAATCATGTTGTAATCATTTTGTAGAATGGCATAGTGAAAAAACAATAATAAGAAGCTGAATCATTTTCTTTATATCTATAAAGCCTAATGACTGTAAGCAATCAAATTGGCCATCTTAAAGTAGGTGATTTTAGCATACTAAAAAAAATTCAGTAAACACCTAAAAATTCAAAAAATTTTTTATCTTTTAATAAGAAACTAATAGCCTACACCTGCATGAGAACATTAAAAAATAGAAAGAACTACCACTAGAGGTATTCAAAAAAATTAAAGTCCCATTCAAAAATGGGACTTTAAAATCATTTAATTCTTTGATATTCTAAAATTTGTATGCTACACCAACGCGAAAGTCGTTTGTTTTATAGCTCATTTCGACTTTATCATATCCGAATTTCTTTTTACCAAAATCTGAATAACGATATTCTGCACGTACAATAACATTATCAGTCATCGCAAAATCAACACCACCTCCAAGGGTATAACCAACCATAGTCTTTTTTTCATCACACACCCAATCAGAAAGATCAACTGTTCTACTTTTTGCAGCCGTATCTTCTGCACTTGCAATAATGTTTCGAAGTTGTGTATAAGCAACCCCTCCCGTAATATAAGGCATCATACGATCAACAGAAAAGCCAACGCGTACTCGTGTAGCACCAAACCATTTTTGTTTTGAAGTGTGATGTACTTTTTTTATAGGTACCGCCGAAATATCCTCTTGTGACTCTGCCCTAGAACTCATTCCATTTGAATACTCTAAGATTACTCCTTTTGGTTTTTCTTCCGATGGAGTAATATCTGATGAACTAATATCTTTTGTATCCTTTTTGTCAGACCACATTATATCCGTATCAATACCTATAATAAAACCATTGTCGATATCAATATTGGAACCTGTATAAATACCACCTATAAAACCGGAAAGTTTAGGTGAAAGCCCCTTATCAAGCAGAATCCATTTTTCTGCATCCTTATCTTTTAAATAACTTAAAGTATTTTTACCGGAAAAACCACCAATTTGGCCTCCAAGATAAAACCCTGTCCAAGAAAAAGCAGGAGCTGCAACAACAGGCATCGACTGTTCTGGTATAGTAACATCTGCTGCCTGTACTGCAGAAATCAAAATTAAAGAAAAAATAGATGTTTGCATTAAGTATTGTTTAGTCATAATTGCTCCCCTAAAAGCTAAGTGACATATATTATAAATATAAACTTTTATATCTATAATAATAAAAAATACTTTCATATTTTTTTCAAAAAATCTGTAACAAAAATAACACAGTTTAAGATAAAATAAAATTTATATTATTAAA
>NZ_CM001557.1:671576-691246 GCF_000273375.1 Bartonella birtlesii IBS 325 | reverse complement strand
CTGAGAATATGAAGGGCAAGCGTGATACGACAAAAAGAGTTTCGCGTTCCCTTATCATCAGAGGCATTAGACATTTTAAAACAAGCGCGCTCGCTTTCTCGCAATGATTTTTTTTCTCCTACCGGTCGGGGTCCCCTCGCTGCACGCTGTATGTCACAATATATGCAACAGACTGGACTAAACGCCTGCCCCCATGGATTTCGTTCTAGTTTACGCAATTGGCTTGCTGAAACAACCGATGCCCCCTATGAGGTCGCTGAAACCATTCTAAGTCATACGGTCGGGGGTAAAGTAGAGCGTGCCTATCGTCGCACTGACTATCTAGAACAGCGCCGTGTCTATATGGATAAATGGGCGGCTTATGTCACCGATCAAGCTTAAGATATGGGGTGCATAACCCCATTATCTTCGGATAACTTTAGCTCTCTTGTCTCTCATTCTTTCTCAATAAGATTCATAAATTATCACATAAGAAAAACTATGATAAAATATTGTTTTCTATGAATAAAATGCCTTCAAAAATCATCAAAAATATGGTTAATAACCAAAATGTGGTTAATAAATAGTTATGATTTGTTACCATTTTTTGAGAGTGAAAGGATTTTAGTATGACAGAAAATGATATTCTTTTAACAGACCGTGAAAGTGCAAAATTGCTTCATATGAGTATCTCAACATTCCGCCATCATGTAACCAATGGCTCGCTCCCAAAACCTTTAAAATTTGGTTTTTTATCGCGTTGGTTACAATCAGATCTTATCAATGTCATCGAGCAAGCAAAACAGCAACGTCAAAGTGACGCGGCATAAAAAAAACCTTGTCACGTAAGGACGGACAAGGCTTTCTCAAACTCATCAAACCTGGAGATAACAAAAACCGTCCTGTATCGCAACCTGGTTGTCATAGGATTACTAAGTACATTCTACGCCATATTGCTTTACATATAATATTGAGATGTTAGATTGAAAAAACAATCCTGCCATTCCAAATGAAGGCAAGGATGGGGGATTTTTGATCATCACAAACAACAAAACTTAAGGATAGCATTCATATTGTTCTGGATGCTTTTTACAAAAAGGGCTGTTTAAGCGCTTCTTAACACTTCGTTGCGGGATGATAGCGCCAGGACGACAAATGGGGAGATTTTCGGCTCTAAAAGTATAACATGGCCCTCCCGCTCTTGCTACCTCTTCATCTTTATAGCGAAAACCTGATTGAATCATACAAGCATAAATTGTTGCTTTTGCATTAATGCTATTCTTTCTGTTTTCTGGATCAACATCATAAGGGGTTGGCATACCGCATTCTAACAATGCTTTTCCTATCTCAGTAAAATCTGCACCAGGCTTCTCCCACGCACTCAAATACCCTCCAGGAGTTTTATTAAACTGACACCCAGCTATACTCAATAAAGTTATCGCACTTAATAATTTTAGAGTTTGTTTCATTTTTTCCTCTATGATTTAATTCAAGGCTTTTGTTCTAAATGAGATGTACCATAACGCCATGTACACTTATCACTCGCATTTCCAAGACAGGTATGGGAACTTATGGGATTTCTGATCACTCTTCACCATTCTTTCCACCGGGTACTACCAGCAGGAACTGTCTCGTAAGTATAGCCATTACCGCCAATAATTCTGCTCACAAAGTCATATCTATGCCCATCAAAGCCAATAGTGGTTTGTTTGCTACCACTCACATAACCTAACAGACCGGATGCAGCCAAAACATTCGCCGCTGGTCCATAGAAATCGATAATTGTATTGCCAGCTACATCATTTACACCTTCTTGTTTGAAAGAATTCATCATATTAAAGCCTGTCAAACTGCCACGACTATGGGCATCAAAATGCAATCCTGTGTTACCATAGCGAGACATTATATCTTTTGCTTCTTGTGTGGAATTGGTTAAACCCCAAAAATTATTTTCCATAAACTTCTGATAGCCTGCGACCAAAAGTTCTGAAATAGCAGAATCCGCTTCTGGGAACACAACAAAATAAAGCGGTACATTTTTATTCTCCGCATGTTGCGCTGCATAAACAGCCGCCTCATAGGGTGGTGTAAAAATGCCATTGAACGAAACAATCCCGTCATTTCAAGCAAAAGCAAGGATGAGGGATTGTTATCATCACAAACAGCAAAACTTAAGGTTTGCATTCAGGTGCATTTTTATATTTTTTACAATAAGGGCTATTTAAACGTTTCTCAACACTTCGTTGAGGCATGACAGCACCAGGGCGACATATAGGAAGATTGTCCGATTTATGGTTCTCACACCATTCTTGTATTGTAAAGCTAGGACGAAAACCTGATTGTCCCATACAAATTTCAATACTAGCAAATTGATTCAAATCTAGCGCCACAACCTTATTAAGGTCCGGTACTCCACATTCTAAAAGTACTTTATTTCTCCATAATGCTGGAGAAAGAGAGGGAATTTGGTTAACACATCCAGCTGTATTTAACAGAGCTATGCAGCTCAATAGTTTTAATATTTTTTTCATTTTTCCCCTCTTGCAATGGATTTATTTACAAAAAAAAGCTCGTAAGCCTGTTGATATTTTTTATTACCACTATTCAAAATAACAGTAAACAATATTGAGATGGCAGATTGAGGAAACAATCCCGCCATTCCAAGCAAAAGCAGGGATGGGGGATTTTGATTACCAGTAGAAAAACTTAAGGCTGGCATTCGGCATTCATCGGCATTTTTATACTGTTTACAAAATGGGCTATTTAAGCTCTTCTGAACATTTCGTTGAGGAATGACCGCGCCAGATTGGCAAATAGGAAGGTCTTTATAGTTATAGCACTAATATGGATCACCTGATTTTTTACGGAATCTGTTTGAACAGAAGAAGACATTGATAAATATTATCAAAAATGGCATCACGGTACTCATGAACGAGTTTGGATTAACGTTCTTCTTTACACGGGCTTGCGTCGTGGTGATGCAGTTCGTATTGGTTGGAAAGATGTAAAAGATAATATTATCCATTTTAAAATAAATGTTTTTCTCCCAATTTTGCCTGAATTAGCTACAACACTAGAAATAGGTCCTATTGGAGCAGAAACATTCATTTGTGGTAAACGTGGAAAAACTACCCAAACAAAGCTTTGGTCTCATGTTTTACAAGGCACGCAGCTAAGCAGGTATTAAAAAATCAGCACACGGATTGAGAAAATTAGCAGCAACACGCGCCGCTAATTCAGGTGCAACAGTCTCACAGTTGAAAGCAATTTTTGGATGGACAGAAGATAAAATTCTTTCTACAAAAAAGCGCAGACCGTAAAAACTTGCCCTTGAATCGATAAAAAAGCTCAAAAAAAGTTAGGGATAGAGATAAAAAAACGTAATAAAATAAACAAACACTTAATCCCTTACTTTAAAGAAAGTCATTGATTTAATTCTTCTCCTCCCCCTCTTCCAAAATTATAAAAAAACATGTAAAAGATTTTTTAGTAGTAAGGTAAGAACCGCAGAGGCGTTACCTCAAGTGAAATCTCATTAAAGAAAAGAAGAAAATTTATGCAATTGCGTAATATCGCCATCATTGCCCACGTTGATCATGGCAAAACAACACTCGTAGACGAGCTTCTCAAACAATCAGGGAACTTTCGCGATAATCAGCGTACCAGTGAACGTATGATGGATTCAAACGACATTGAAAAAGAACGCGGAATTACAATTCTAGCAAAAGTGACATCCGTTGTTTGGCAAGATACCCGAATTAACATTGTTGATACACCCGGTCACGCCGATTTTGGTGGAGAAGTTGAACGCATTTTAAATATGGTCGATGGAGCAATTGTGCTTGTTGATGCAGCTGAAGGCCCCATGCCGCAAACAAAATTTGTCGTTGGTAAAGCCTTAAAAGTAGGATTACGCCCAATTGTTGCTATCAATAAGATTGACCGAGCTGATGCACGTGCTGATGAAGTTATCAATGAGGTTTTTGACCTTTTTGCGGCTCTTGATGCAACCGATGAACAGCTTGATTTTCCTATTCTCTATGGATCAGGCCGTGATGGATGGATGGCTGAAACCTCTAAGGGACCAAAAGATCAAGGGCTAAGCCCTCTATTTGACCTTATAATCCGCCATGTCCCTTCTCCTAGTATAGCAGAAGGACCATTTCGTATGATCGGAACTATTCTTGAAGCAGATCCATTTTTGGGACGAATTATTACTGGACGCATTCATTCGGGCTCTATAAAATCCAATCAAAATGTTAAAGTTCTTGGACAAGATGGAAAACTTTTAGAAACTGGGCGTATTTCAAAAATTTTGGCATTTCGTGGACTAGAACGGCAACCCATTGAAGAAAGTATTGCTGGTGATATCGTAGCAATTGCAGGTCTACAGAAAGGTACCGTTGCTGATACTTTCTGTGATCCTGCTGTCAATGAACCTCTCACCGCTCAACCAATTGACCCTCCTACTGTTACTATGAGTTTTCTTGTCAATGATAGTCCCCTTGCAGGAACTGAAGGCGATAAAGTAACAAGTCGTATTATCCGTGATCGTTTGTTAAAAGAAGCAGAAGGTAATGTAGCCCTTAAAATTGAAGAATCAGCCGATAAAGATTCTTTCTACGTTTCAGGGCGAGGAGAATTGCAACTTGCAGTTCTCATTGAAAATATGCGTCGTGAAGGGTTTGAACTTAGTGTTTCGCGTCCACGTGTCGTTATGCAAAAAGATGAAAACGGAATAACTCTTGAACCAATCGAGGAAGTTGTTATCGATGTTGATGAGGAATATTCTGGAACTGTCGTTCAAAAAATGTCCGAACGTAAAGCTGAAATGGTTGAGCTGCGTCCTTCTGGGGGTAATCGTGTCCGCCTTGTCTTTTACGCACCAACGCGAGGTCTTATCGGCTACCAATCAGAGCTTTTAACGGATACACGTGGTACAGCAATTATGAATCGTCTCTTCCACGCCTATGAACCTTATAAAGGAGATATTGGTGGTCGTGTGAATGGTGTTATGATCTCAAACGATAGCGGTGAATCTGTTGCTTATGCTCTTTTTAATCTCGAAGACCGTGGACCTATGATCATCGATGCTGGCGTTAAAGTCTATCAAGGTATGATTATTGGTATACACTCACGTGATAATGACTTGGAAGTGAATGTTTTAAAAGGAAAAAAACTGACCAATATGCGCGCTTCTGGAAAAGATGAAGCCGTAAAATTAACCCCTCCACTTAAAATGACATTAGAACGTGCCCTATCGTGGATACAAGATGATGAACTTGTAGAAGTAACTCCTAAAAATATTCGTCTGCGCAAACTCTATCTGGACCCAAATGAACGCAAACGTTTTGAAAAAACACGTGCATCAACTTCAAGCTAATTTTGTGACTTACTCGGTCGAATGTTTTATTGTACTTAGCGTCACCACACTCCAGAAAGGATATTTACATGAATATTAAAGAAATCCCCGTTGGTAAAAATCCACCAGAAGATATCAATGTTATTGTAGAAGTCTCTCTTGGTGGTCAACCAATAAAATATGAAATGGATAAAAAATCAGAAGCGTTATTTGTTGATCGTTTTCTTCATACATCAATGGTTTATCCTGGAAATTACGGTTTTGTCCCACATACTCTTTCAGATGATGGTGATCCCATTGATGTTCTTATCTGTAATACCCGTCCACTTATTCCTGGTTGTGTGATTAATGTTTGTCCCATCGGGGCTCTAATTATGGAAGATGATGGTGGTAAAGACGAAAAAATTATTGCTGTCCCTACTCCAAAATTAACAAAACGCTATATCAATATTCATGACTATACAGATCTTCCTGAAATTACACTAAAGCAAATTGCGCATTTTTTCGAACATTACAAAGACCTTGAATCTGGGAAATGGGCCAAAATTGAAGGATGGCGTGATAAAAATTTTGCCCGTGGACTAATTATGCAAGCTATTGAACGCAATAAAAATAAAAAAGTGTGATTTTTTTTAAAAATAAAGCCTATTTAAAAAATAGGCTTTTCCTTTGAACTACTATTTCCTAAAGCTTGCCATATCTGCTTTAGCTTTTCCGAATGTGTTGAAAAATAAAGCTGTTTATAGCGAGATGTTGTACCACTTTTTAAAGAAATACAAGAGGATGGAATTTTCCATTGCTTGGCTAAAAATTTGATGAGTGCTTTATTTGCCTTTCCATCTTCAGGAACAGCACGAAGGCGTACGATTAAATATTGCTTTCCATTATCCTTGCTTTCAACCCCCATGATCTGATCAACAGAGGCTTTTGGAATGAGATATACAAATAAACTCAAACCATTTATATCAAATTGATGAAACATCTTCATACGTCTCATATGAGATTTCTATAGATACATATTTGCATAAACGCGCCACATAAATGTACGAATAAAATAAATAATTATGAAAACTACAACAGGTGAAATATCAATTGTTCCAAGATTTGGCAAAATTTGCCGAATACGACTGAGAATGGGTTCCGTAAGATGATATAAAAAGCTTCTTATAAAAACCACAAAGCGATTACGCATATTTATTATATTAAATACATAAAGCCAGGAAAAAATAACACTTGCAATGAGAATATAAATATAAATATCTAAAATCAAATCAATCACTTGAAACAATGTATAAACCATACCTGCTCCTTCTTTTAAATAAAGAAATAAAAGATCTTAAAAACTTTCATAAAAATAGGCCTGTTTATCGAATAACGGTTTTATACTCCATCGTTCCTTTTCCATGTAATAAAAAATTCAAATATGCTAGTGCCTTCATCTCTATAATTATGATGATGAATCTAACAAACAAATATCAGAATAAAAATAGCTGTTCAAAACAGAAACAACAGCAAATCACCTGAGAATCTTCAAAAAACTCCGAATATCTCTTATAATGATCTCATAACTTTAGCCGTAAGCTTTCTACAAAAAGCACTTAAACAAAAAACGGCCTTAAAAGGCCGTCTTTGTTGTATTTTTTAGATTTATTTCTGTAAAACAGTCAAACGGTTAAGGGCATTGCTAAAACCATTCAGTTGAACGAACAAATCATTCAAAGGTGGTTCGCCTGGAGCAGCGATTGTCATGGCCAACTTCAAATGCTTTCCACCACGTAAAGCTGTTACATGATTCTTGTCAAAAACTATTGGAACAATACAACCTGCTGGTACACAAGTCCGAATACCAGTTTCAATCACAGCTTTCCCCTCATCAACTTGTAAACGAACAGGCTTAGAGACCAAAATACCGAAAGGAACGGTTAAATTACCGGAAACAACACCATCCGCATTGAGAATAACATTCATAGCTACAACAATACGGCCCTGATCATTCACCTCTTGGCGACCCATAAAACAAATCTTCTTTCCTTCCTGTATACCGCAGTTAATAGTCCACAAGCCGTAGGTTTCAGTTAAAGAAGAAGCACCATTAGGCAATGTAGCAGCTGCAGGCTTGGTTGTCGCCGGCTTTGAATCTGAGGCAAATGCCACAGAAGAAATACTCAAGAGAGTAAAAACTATAAGTAAATTAAATAAATTTTTCATCTTATATTCCAGTTCTTTACATAAAAGAGAAACACGTCTATTATCTTTTAATGATTTACATAATATAAAGCATCTTAATAAAAAAGAGTTTTCTTATTATTGTATAGCTTTTATAATCCTCTAAGGCTACCTCGAAATTCGTTAACAATTTTTCTATAGACATGCTTTTTGAAAGAAATTACTATAGAAGGTATGATTTCTAAATCAACCCATTCCCATTGGTCAAATTCTGCTTTATTACCATCTGGTGGAGGATTTATCGCGATTTCATACGGATCTCCAGTAAATTGAAAAGCAAACCATTTTTGCATTTGCCCACGATATTTGTTTTTTAATGTACCCTCAATAAGTTCTTGTGGAAAATCATAATGGAACCACTTCCGTGCTTCTTTAATTAACTTTACAGACCGAATTCCCGTTTCTTCATAAAGTTCGCGACATGCTGCATCGAAAGGCTCTTCATTTTCATCGATTCCCCCTTGAGGAAGCTGCCAGCGATGAGATATTTCAGCATCTGTATGAGCGCACACCATTAAACGGCGCCCAACCCAAACTTTACCCACATCATTAAAAACAACAATCCCAACAGATTTCCGATAAGGGAGAGCCTTCAAATTAACCACCGCACTCATTCAATTATCTCCCAAACCCATAAGCTATACACACCCTTTTTTACTTCAAAATATCCTTATTGGGATCTGGTGGAAATGCTGCATTTGCCATTTCACCCCGTAACAGTTTATAAGCCTCATGCAATTGAACATCATCTTTCGGATCTTGCGGAACAAAAGCAGCTGAACCAGACCCCTTATTGTCTTCTCTTTTGCCTTTGATATGTCCTTTTAATGCAGACTCACCAATTTTTACATCATAGCCTTTATATTTTTCAGGCAGTGGCTGCTCTACAATAATATCGGGCGTGATCCCTGTCCCTTGAATTGAAGTACCAGACGGCGTGTAGTAGAGCGCTGTTGTTAAGCGTAAAGCACCATCTTCACCCAGAGGAATAATCGTTTGAACAGATCCCTTACCAAAAGATTGCGTTCCTAAAATCGTTGCACGACGATGATCTTGTAATGCACCTGCAACAATTTCAGAAGCACTGGCTGAACCGCCATTAATAAGCACTATAAGAGGTTTTCCATTGATGATATCCCCAGGCTTGGCATCAAATCTCGTTACATCACTCTTTTTACGCCCTCTGGTTGAGACAATCTCACCTTTATTGAGAAAGGCACTTGAAACATTAACAGCTTGGTCTAAAAGACCACCAGGATTAAGTCGTAAATCAAGAACATATCCTTTTAATTTATCTTGAGGAATTTTAGATTGAATATCTTTAATCGCAACCTGAAGATTACCAAAAGTCTGCTCAGAAAATTGAATGATTCTTAGATAACCAAGATCATCCTCAACACGATATTTCACCGCCTTAACTTTGATGATATCACGAACAACCTTAATTTCGAGTGGCTTATCAACACCAGAACGAATAATTGTCAACGTAATGGGGGTTCCAGGAGCTCCTCGCATCTTATTAACAGCTTCATTCAATGTATGACCATTTGTCTGTACACCATCAATTTTGGAAATGAGATCCCCTGCTAAGATACCTGCTTTTGCAGCAGGTGTATCATCCATTGGGGAAACAACTCTAATTAAACCTTTCTCCATAGTTACTTCAATACCAAGCCCTCCGAATTCCCCTTTCGTAGAATCTCGCATCTCTTTGGCTTCTTGCGCATTCATATAAGATGAATGGGGATCAAGTGATGTAAGCATCCCATTGATAGCATTTTCAATAAGCTTTTTATCATCTGGAACCGTTACGTATTGCATACGTACTCGCTCAAAAACATCGCCAAAAAGGGCTAGCTCTTTATACGCATCACCTTCATTATTGGCAGCAACAGACTGCACCATAATCATTGAACTGGCGCCGAGTAATACCCCAGCGACCAAAAGAATAATTTTACGAATCATTTTGGTTCCTTCTTATTTTCAGTCTGCCACCAAAGAGTTGGATTCACAGGCTTCCCCTGCTTTCTAAACTCAATGTAAAGCATTGGAGTCGTTTTGCCTATATCCAATGCAACACTGTTCGCAATAAATTGCATCCCCATCGTTCCAAGAGGTTCACCTGCAAGAACAAACTGTCCCTGAGTGACGTTGATTCTCGACATCCCAATAAGAACGATATGATAACCATTTCCAACATTAAGAATGATTAATTGTCCATAAGAACGAAATGGTCCAGCAAAAGCAACAAGAGCATCAGCAGGTGATATAACAACAGCTTCTGCTTCTGTTTCAATCATTTCACCAAAGCGTGTCATCTGAGAATTTTTATGGGCATGCTGAACTTTTGTTCCCAAAACAGGAAATAATAAAGAGCCTTTTCGGCTTTCAAAATTGGATTGCTCTAACAGTTGTAAATTTTTCTGCATCTGTATTGATGTATCAGAACTAAGTTTTGATTGATGATCAAGTTCTAAAATCAATTCTTCTAAAGATTGGGCTTTTTTAGCAAAAATAATATTTTTTTGTTGTTGCTCTATAAGTTCTGCTTCTGATTTTTTTTGTAGTTTGGCTTTTTCTTCTAATAAAAACCCTAAACGTTTTCGCTGCTCTGCTTGATTTTGCATTTTAGTCTTTAATGTTGCATATTCCATAGCAATTGAATCGCTCAAAGTCGTCAATTCCTTAAGACTCTTTGTTAAATCTCGTGTTTTTTCTTGCATCTGAGAAACAAGAGCTCCTAATAAAACAGAACTCCGTACAGAAACTAACACATCCTCAGGCCGAACTATAAGAGCAGGAGGTGGCTTTAATCCCATGCGTTCTAAGAGTGCAAGAACTTTCGCAAATTCAGCACGGCGACTTTTTAAAACTTGATGAACTTTTGTCTGCTTTTCTACCATTTTTTTTAGCTTTGCTTCTCTTTCAGCAATATCATTTGCAATCGCACGTTCTCCTTTAGCAGTTTTTATAAGTGCATCACTCAAAGCTCGCTGATCTTTCTTTAAACGTTCAACTTGCTTCATGAGAAAAGTAGAACGTTCACGCGAAATAGAAATATTTTTGCGAATTTCTCCTAATGCTTTTTGTGCTGCTTCTACACTGCTTACTGTATCTTCAGCATGCGATACAGAAAAGCAAAAAAATATACTCACAAACAGCACTATAAATATCACGCATTCCTCATATAAACATTGCATCTTTTTATGAAGAAGCTTTTTCATTTGCCCAACCATTAAGCATCATTGCATAAACTAGCGATGCTTTAAATGATGCCAGCTAAAACAATATTAATAAATACATAAATAAGTGCTAAAAATTGCACAAAAATGTTAAAAACGATGATACGGATGATTACTCGCAATTGTTACAGCGCGATAAAGTTGTTCTGTCAAAAGTATACGCGCAATTTGATGCGGCCATGTCATAAAACCAAAAGATAAAAGAAAATCAGCATGATTTCTTATTTGTTCATTATGTCCATCAGGTCCTCCCAACGCAATTATGAGATCACGAATACCTGCATCACGATAAAATTCCAATTTTTTAGCAAAAGCAAATGACGAAATCGACTCTCCACGCTCATCCAATACAATTAATCGACACTTTTCAGGCAAAAACTCGATAAGCTTTCTTCCTTCTTCTTCCATGCGCTGACATGCTGTTTGTGCACGGCTTTCTGATATCTCCTGTAGTTTTTTAAAATGAAAACCTGCAGCTCCAGAACTTTTAGAAAAACGATCCAAATAATGGTCAACCAATTTATGCTCTGCTCCTTTCTTCATACGACCAACAGCAAAAATAGAAATTTGCATGTTAATGATCTCCGAAGAGAAGCGGTTTTGTATTGTTAAAATCTGGGGTTTGCCACATTTTTTCTAAATTGTAAAAGAGACGAATTTCCGGACGAAAAATATGAACAATAATATCACCCGTATCAATCAATACCCAATCACCTCCCGCAAGCCCTTCTACATTTGCAAAGCCGTACCCATTGTCTTTCCAAGCACATAACAAATGGTCCGCAACAGCAGATACATGGCGTTGTGAATTTGCTGAAGCTATGACCATGTAATCAGCTAAGGACGATCTACCCTGAATATCAATGGAGACGATATCTTCCGCTTTTGTATCTTCTAAACTTTTGAGAATAATTTCAAGACTATCGCTCACAGAAAAAATTTTTTCTTCTACACTTGATATAATATTATTATAAAGTTTTTTTGTAAAATATTTTCCAGATCAATATCCTTTCTTATCATTTGGAACATAGAAATAAAAAGAGCCTTCTCTTAAAGAGAAGCAGAATCTTATAAAATGTTCAAGAAAAATCATTTTTCTTTAAACGAAGATTCGTTGAAGACTGAAAAGATAAAGGTCCATGTAAATATGTCCAAGCCGGCGGTTTTATAAAAGGTAATCGTATACTTTCTCTTTCATCCAAACGAAAAGAACGGTAAATATGCGCCATAGGTGAAGAGAGCGCTGGTATGCGCACAAAAGGACGATCAATAATCGCAATAGGAAGCATTGATACGATATCATGCCATCTATACCAGTGATGAATCGTTGCAAAACTATCTGCACCTATAACCCACACAAAACGTACCCCGCGACAATGCCTTAGAATATAAGAAATTGTATCTACTGATACTTTACTTCCTATAGCCTGCTCAAAACCTGTTACGCGAATCTTTGGGTGATCAATGAGTTCAACACTTAATCGCACTCTCTCCTCTAAAGATAATAAGTCTGCACAATCTTTTAAGGGATTTCTTGGCGTTACCATCCACCATAATTGGTCAAGATGTAAACGCCGAATTGCAATTTTTGCGACAAGAAGATGTCCAGCATGCGGTGGATTAAAAGAACCACCCAAAAGCCCAACAACATTGGATTTCTCAACATGTGGCATGCGATCTTTCCACGGAAAAAATGGATTTTTCAAAGTCTAACCTGTCCATTTCCTTTGACATGATACTGAAACGATGTCAGTTGTTCGACACCTATAGGACCACGCGCATGCATTTTTCCTGTTGCGATACCAATTTCTGCCCCAAAACCAAATTCACCTCCATCAGCAAATTGCGTAGATGCGTTATGAAGCAAAATAGCCGAATCCAAACGATTAAAAAATATTTTAACCACATTCATATCCTCAGCAATAATCGATTCTGTATGTCCCGATGAATAACGCTGAATGTGCGCAATAGCTCCCTCAATACTTTCTACTGTTTTAACAGAAAGAATTGCATCAAGATACTCATGTGACCAATCTTCTTCAGAAGCTAATTTGAGGTTGGGCAAAAGACAAACAATATCTTCTGTTGCACGAATTTCACACCCTTTCTCCTGTAACGCAGTCAGAACAGGAAGAAACTTTCTTAATGCATGGCGGTCAATGAGAACTGTCTCAACAGCACCACATATACCTGTCCGCCGCAACTTTGCATTTACAACAATATTACGGGCCATATCTAAATCTGCTGACTGATCAATATAAATATGACAGAGTCCCTCTAAATGCGCAAAAGTCGGAACACGTGCATCAGACTGAACACGTGCAACAAGGCTTTTCCCACCACGAGGTATAATAACATCAATCATACCGTCTAGTCCCTTGAGCATTTCTCCAACAGCACCACGATCTGTTGTTCCAACCATTTGAATGGCATCTTTAGGAAAACCAGCTTTCTCCAATCCTCTCACGAATGCCGAATGAAGTGCATGGGAAGAGTGAAAACTATCCGAACCACCACGCAAAATTGCAGCATTTCCTGCTTTCAAACACAAAGCGCTTGCATCAATTGTAACATTTGGTCGACTCTCATAAATAATGCCAATCACCCCTAGGGGTGTACGAACACGACTAATATGGAGCCCATTTGGACGTGTCCATTCGCTCATAACTTGTCCAACAGGATCAGGTAAATATGCAATCTGGCGAACACTCTCTATAATTGCAAACAAACGCGTTTCATCTAATTTAAGCCTATCAACCATTGCTGCCTTCAAATTATTTTGAGTAGCATTTTCTATATCCTGACAATTAGCACGTAAGATTTCAGCTGATTGAGCCTCTAAACTTAAAGCTATCATTTCTAACGCTTGATTCTTTTGTTCAGAAGACATAACCGCCAATACAGCGGCGGCATGGCGTGCTTTTCGCCCCATGTCTTTCATCTGTTCTCCTAAAGCCATAATATCATCCATTCTGCTAAAACGATCAATAAGATAAAAGATAACTTTTTTAAGCAGAATCGGTCAAGCAGCGTAAAACCATATCGTTACGGTGCACCATAGCAGAGCAGGCTTCATAACCAAGGATAGATTCAATTTCTTCACTTTTATGCCCCATAATGCGTACAGCTTCATCCTTGTCATAACTCACAAGTCCACGAGCAATTTCAACTCCCTCTGTATCCACAATCGCAACTGTATCTCCACGATTAAACCTTCCCTCAACTGCAACAACTCCTGCCGCCAATAATGATTTTCCAGATTCAAGCGCCTTAACCGCTCCCTGATCAATCGTCAAAATACCAGAGGGATCTAAATAACCAGAAATCCATGTTTTCCAAGCATTAACGGGCTTTTCACTGGCAGCAAAAAAACTTCTACGTTCCCCCTTATCAAGTGCTGTAAGAGGATTCATACGCTTGCCTGAAGTAATAACCATCGCCGTTCCAGCAGAATTTGCTATTTTCCCAGCATCAAGCTTCGTCTTCATTCCTCCGCGAGAAAGCTCTGAAGCAGCAACATCTGCCATTTTTTCAATATCGCTGGTAATTGATGCAATGAAAGGAATAAATTCAGCCGTTGGATCACGATGGGGAGATTTTGTATAAAGACCATCAATATCGGATAAAAGTATCAGAAGATCTGATCCCATCATCGTCGCCACACGTGCCGCTAAACGATCATTATCACCATAGCGAATTTCACTTGTCGCAACAGTATCATTTTCATTGATAACAGGCACTGCTCCAAAACGTAAAAGCACATTAATTGTAGCACGTGCATTAAGATAACGTCGTCGCTCTTCCGTATCGAAGAGAGTGAGTAAAATTTGACCCGTTTTTAATCCATATTGAGCAAGCGCATCCCTATATGTTTTTGCTAATTCAATTTGCCCTAAAGCAGCACATGCTTGACTCTCTTCTAATTTTAAAGCACCCTTAGGAAGCTGTAGTAATGTCCTTCCCAAAGCAATAGCACCTGAAGATACTAATAAAACCTCAACACCTTGTTGGTGCAAATTAGCAACATCACTTATCAAGCTTTTAAGCCATTCAGCGTGTAAACCTGTCTGAGGATCAACCAAAAGTGCGGATCCAACTTTGATTACAATGCGTTTATAATGTGCAAGTTTTTGTAATCCAACAGCCATCTTAATCAACCCTGATATCGTCGCCAGCATCCTCTTTACGTGCTGTTTCTATAATATGTGCAACAGCACGTAGCACATTTTCTAAACCTTCACGACTGACAGCAGAAAACATCATTACAGATTTACCCGTTACGTTTTGCAAAAGTTCTTGTTTAGCTTTACGCTCCTCAATAGTGAGAGTATCTATTTGACTCAAAGCTACAATTTCAGTTTTATCACTCAAATTGTTCCCGTATGCTTCTAGTTCATTACGTACAATCTGGTATGCCTTTACCACATCTTTTTCTTGAGCAGAAATTAAATGGAGTAAAACACGACAACGCTCTACATGTCCTAAAAAACGGTCTCCAATTCCTATACCTTCATGAGCCCCTTCAATAAGACCAGGAATATCAGCCAAAATAAACTCACGGGCATCAATACGAGCAACACCAAGATGAGGATGCAAAGTGGTAAAAGGATAATCCGCAATTTTGGGTTTTGCTGCCGTCACAGAAGCTAAAAAAGTTGACTTTCCAGCATTAGGCAAGCCAATAAGTCCGCCATCAGCAATTAATTTCAAACGAAGCCACAATGTGCGCTCTTCTCCTGCCAATCCAGGATTTGCGCGGCGAGGTGCGCGATTCGTAGAAGTCGTAAAATGCAAATTTCCAAAACCACCATTCCCTCCTTTTGCTAAACGATAACGTTGTCCCACTCGTGTTAAGTCACAAATTAACGTTGCATTATCTTCTTCAAAAATTTGTGTTCCAACCGGTACTTTAAGGATAATATCATCACCCTTTTCACCCGTCATATTACGCCCCTTGCCATGTCCCCCTGTTTTTGCTCTAAAATGCTGTTGATAGCGATAATCAATCAACGTGTTAAGCCCATCAACAACAAGCGCCCAAACATCACCACCACGTCCTCCATTGCCGCCATCAGGTCCTCCAAATTCAATGAATTTTTCACGACGAAACGATACTGCTCCTGCTCCTCCATTACCAGAACGAATATAGATTTTAGCTTGATCAAGAAATTTCATCGAAAACGCTCACTGAAGAATCAATTCTTCTACCTGTATAGGCAATGGGTCAATTTTACTAGTTTTTCATCATTTAAATAAAAAAACTCCTCACAATATCATCAATAATCATTTAAAAATACCCTGATATCCTTAATATATAAGTAAACTAAAGCATTTTAAAAAGAAGCTATATTGTACTTCTGTTTTTTCCTTTAAATCCAAGTGCTAAAAGATAAAGTTCCACGGATTCTGATCGACTTGCAGGTGGTTTAACATGATGCACTGTTTTAAAATTCTGTTTCAATATCGTAAGAAGATTGTTTTCTGCTCCACCTTGAAAAGCCTTTGCTAAAAAATGTCCTCCAGGTTTGAGAACTGAAAGAGCAAAATCAGCAGCAACTTCACATAAATAAATTGTCCTTAAATGATCTGTCTGACGATGACCTGTTGTTGGCGCTGCCATATCAGAAAGTACCACATCCGGCTTTTCTCCCAAAGCAGCAACTAATTTTTGCGGTGCTTCAGCATGTAAAAAATCCATTTCTAGCATAACAACCCCAGGCAATAGATCAACATGTAAATAATCAATACCAACTATACTAGGCTTTTTCTCACTTGACCCTACGATACGACTTACCACCTGACACCACCCTCCCGGTGCTGCTCCTAAATCGATAATCTTTTGACCTTTTTTGAGAAACTTATAGCGCTCATTAATTTCAATGAGCTTATAAGCTGCACGGGAACGATAACCATCCACTTTCGACTGATGGACATAAGGATCATTCAAATGCCTCTCTAACCATCGCCGTGACGATGCTTTTATGGCTCCTGCTTTCTTTTTTACACGCTGATATAATTCATGCGATCCTGAACCACCATAGCCACCAGTCGGTGTTTTTATCGTTTTTTTCATTGTTATTTATTCACCTTCCTATTCTTAATAATCTCTAGTTTTTGCAGTTGTTCCTTTCCTACAACGACACCACACACCATCGCGTAGCATCAACTCTATCAAAATTCCTTCTCTCAACCCACGATCAGCCACTCTTAAACGCCGGCTTGGCCAAACTTCTCGAATAACATCTAAAATTGCACAACCAGCTAAAACTAAATCTGCTCTCTCTCGTCCAATACAAGGATTTATTACACGTTCATTTATATCCCATGACAATAAGCGTTTTGTCATAAGAGTAATGTCTGTATCATTCATCCACATGCCATCAACTTTTCTCCGATCATAACGCTCTAAATTAAGGTGCATGCCCGCTAAAGTTGTAATCGTACCAGAGGTTCCCAAAAGATGAAAATTTGAACTCTGCGTTAAAGCTCCCAATTTATCACGATCTGAAAAATTATTTAAAAAACCTCGTACATAGCTTTTCATGTTTTCAAAATCGTCTACACTAACTTCATTTCCTCCAAAACGCTCAGCAAGCGTAACAACACCAACAGGGAGAGAAGTCCACGCCGTAATTTGTTCAGATAAACGAAAAGAACGCTTTTTGGAAACATCAAGAAGCACAATTTCTGATGAGCCCCCTCCAATATCAAAAAGTACAATTGCATCGGTGTTGCGCTCAACAAGCGTACCACATCCTGCAACAGCAAAACGCGCTTCTGTTTTACGATCAACTATTTCTAATTCAAGGCCAGTCTCATCCAAAACACGTTGAATAAAATATCTACCATTTTCCGCCGAACGGCAAGCTTCCGTTGCTACCAAGCGATAACTTTTAATACGTCTTTGTTTTAACTTTAAATGACAAATTTTTAATGCTTCAATTGCACGATCCATCGCTTGTGTATTAAGAAACCCATTATTTACTAAACCTTCTCCCAATCGTACAATACGTGAAAAAGCATCAACAACGTGAAAATATCCTGGTTTACTAGGAGATGCAATGAGAAGACGACAATTATTCGTCCCCAAATCAAGTGCCGCATACAGAGGCAAAGATTTTCGTTGAGAAGAGCGCGGGGAAAAAGGCGCTTTGAGACGCTTTGTTTTTTTTACACCTACAATTGCTCGATCATGTAATTCAAAAGCTGCATTCGATTGCAAAAATACCCGTTTCGGTTTATCTTGTCTTTTTCGCTGTTGTTTTTCTATATCAACAGCAATAGAGCATGTCCTTGTTTGTAACAATACAGAACGATTATTTTGATTACACCCACGATGATCGCATGATTGCTTTTTTTTGCTTTAGTATCAGATACTTTTCCTCGCTTTGACTCTTTTAAATCATAATCTAATGAGGTCATTTTTCCTTATCTCTTAAGCGTTTCCCCCAATAAATAAACGCGAGAACTCCTTTGTTCATTTATAAAGCTAAAGTAACAATGCGGTATTAAATGATAAATATCAAGAAAATGTTACTTCTTTTTCTATTATCAAGATTTTATCCATTTTTGTAATTTGCTAATTTCTCTTTATATCATATCACTCATATCGGATGTATCTTTATCGTATACAGAATAAATTTATATTCTTAGAATATTTTTTAACTATCGTTGTATTTTATAAAATGAATACAGGGCTTCAATTGAAAACTGTTGATAATCAAATAAGATCCCTCTAAAAATACGTAACAAGCTTTTATAAAAATAAAATAGTCCATCTCTTTCGTGTTCCCAAAAACCGTATTCTGATTATCTTAAACTAGCTATCTTTATAGTTTTTATATTTAACAATTAACGTAATTAGCTCTATAATCCTCCTAGAAAAATTTTAAGTCGATTTTTCTCTTACATATAGTGATGTAGAACTTCTTACTTTTTTAAATCTGAAATGTAACACACCAATTTATGAAAAAATTCCCTGTTAAAATACTTTATATAACCTATCGTTGTAGAGAATTAATTGCCGCACGTAACCCTTTAAAAGGCACAATCAAAGAAAATACCTTTCCCTCTTTAACCTTATAGGAAATACGCACTTTTTTGTTTTGCTCTATTTGTTTACTAAGAATTGGTCCTATAGGTGATTGTGCCAAACAGATCGTTTCATTACATTGCGTATACTGAACAAGAATAGGCTTTTTAATGCCTTCCATAAATATTCGAATGGGAACATTTGTATCAGCATTTGGCAATGTTCGAAAGAGCATTATTGCTTGACCATTTTTCGTAGAAACAAGAGACCAACTAAAAATAGTATTATCCTCTTGATCATGAACTGTTTGCGTTACATTACATATGCCTTGTTTAAGATTTTGTTTGTTATCCTGTTTTTCATCGCAAATCAAGGTCCAATGATAAAACTGCATAATAATGCGACGTGTTTCGCCAGGTTCTCCCCTAGGAATAGTTAAATGCGGTGGTTGCACCGTATAAATATTATTGTTCTCGTTGGCAAAGCTTTCGCCCTTGCCTAATAAGGCAAGAACGAACAGAATCTTTACAAAAATATTTTGTTTTTTTATCGTGACACCAGTTTTTTTCATTATCATTTCAGCCTCAGAGTAATTCCTGCACCTAGACCCCAATGACCTCCAGCACTCGTAACAGACAAGTTAGAGCGAATATTTCCATCTTCAGATGTATAACCAGCACCAATAGCAAAGGCAGATTGGCTACGCCATATACCTGTACCAAATGAAACACTTAAAGATCCTGGTATATCATAGTAGCGTAAATTAGACACTGCCAAACCAATAGCTGCTGCCTGTCTCGCTTCCTTCCGGACATCCTCAACAGCATAA
>NZ_CM001557.1:668488-670707 GCF_000273375.1 Bartonella birtlesii IBS 325 | reverse complement strand
TTGTATTTTATCGATTACAATGTCTTTAGCTAGATCAAATTTTACCTTATTGTCTTTTTCACCTTTGGTAAGAGTAAGATTTGCACTTCCAGCAGCCAAATCCATTGGGTTGTCTGCATTAACATTGGTTTTATTTTTACCATCAACAGAAAGCTCCCAATTTGGGTATGTAGCGTCTTGTAGAGCTTTTAGCTGCGCAACATTCACAGCATCGGTATCTTTGGTACCCGCTGCGACACCTACAATCTGTCTGGTTAGGCCTTGCTTAGCATCACCAATGCTCAGTGCGCCAAGACTAGAGACCCATGTGTTGTCTTGTTTAGGTTCGTTCTTTCTGGTTCTAGGATCATAACCTGCAACACCAGCCTCAACATCTGCGATAGAAGATCCACCTAAGGCAATACTATCTCTAACTGATGCATTTGCATAAGAACCAATAGCAACTGCCCTTTCGGAGCCTTCTGCAACCTTTGCTGAATTACCAAGAACAAGAGCATCATAGCTTTTTTTATCGGCATAGGCATCAGAACCAATAACTATATCACAATCTAAAGCTTGTGCATTCTCACCAATAACAACCGAAGAGACACTCTTAGCTATTGCATTAACACCAATAGCAATCGAACCTTGACCATTAATTGTTGCTTTGTGGCCAATAGCAACCGAATCTATCACTGCGTCTGCATTAGCACCAATAGCAACACCTCCTTCGGTGGAACTTGCGTTAGCACCAAGAGCAAATGCAAATTCGTCATTAGCTTTTGCGCCTGCACCAAGAGCAACTCCATTTTCACCAGATACAGATGCATTTGTACCTAAGGCAATTCCATTTAGCACAGTTTTATTAGCATCTTTACCTACAGATGCACCGTAACCAAAAGCAAGCCCACCGACAGAGCTTTTACCAACTATGGCTTTGCTACCGAGAGCAACTGAGTTTTCTGCATCAGCTACCGCATCTGTAAAATCTTTGCCAGTAGTGTTAATTGCCAGACCTCTTGTGAATTTATAAAGCTGGGAACCATTTACTGCCTCGGTTGAATCTTTTGAAATATCTCCATTTGCAATTGCTTGGATCTTTTTACCACCAGCATCTATACCAGAAGTGGTTATTTTCGGGCCATTGGCAATCACTAAGCCTGTTGCGTCTAAGGTATTGTCTCCTGTTTGTACTTTATCGACTATAATGATCTTAGCTAGATCAAATTTTACCTTATTGTCTTCACCACCTTTTGTAAGAGTAAGATTTGCACTTCCAGCTGCCAAATCCATTGGGTTGGTTGAATTAACATTGGTCTTATTTTCACCGTTAACAGAAAGCTCCCAATTGGGGTTTATAGTGTTTTGTAGAGCTTTTAGCTGCGCAACATTCACAGCATCGGTATCTTTGCTACCAGCTGCAACATTCATAATCTGTCTGGTTATACCTTTCTCAGCATTACCAATGCTCAGCGCGCCATAATCTTTTGTAGACATCCATGCGGTGTCCTGTTTATTTGAGGTCCCTTTAGTAACAGGATCATAACCTGCACCACCACCCTTGACATCTGCGATAGATAATGAACCTAAAGCAATACTATTACCAACTGATGCTTCTGCATTATAACCAATAGCAACCGATCGATATGCTTGGCCCTCTGCGTAGTTACCAACAGCAACTGTTTCTTCTTGCATGGCCTTTGCTACATGACCAATAGCAATCGAATTAGAGGCGTCTCCGGTTGTATTAGTACCAATAGCGATCGCATCGCCTTTGGTGCTTTTTGCAAGATGACCAATAGCAATTGCATCTGTTGCACTGGCTGTTGCATAAGAACCAATAGCAACCGTGCCCTTATTTAAGGCTTTTGTCAGATTACCAATAGCAATTGAATCTTTTTCATCAGCTACCGCATCTCTAAATCGTTCGTCAGTAGTATTAATTGCTAAACCTCTTGTTAATTTATAAATCTGAGAACCATTTACTGCCTCGGTTGAATCTTTTGAAATATCACCATGTGCAATTGCCCAGATCTTTTTACCACCAGCATCTATACCAGAAGGGGTTATTTTGGGACCATTGCCAATCACTAAGCCTGTTGCATCTAAGGTATTGTTTCCTGTTTGTACTTTATCGACTACAAGATCCTTCGCTAGATCAAATTTTATCTTATTGTCTTTTTTACTTTTTATGAGAGTAAGATTTGTACTTTCAGCTGCCGAATCCATTGGGCTGGTTG
>NZ_CM001557.1:661328-666877 GCF_000273375.1 Bartonella birtlesii IBS 325 | reverse complement strand
AGTAAGAATAAGCTTCATCTGTTTATCCGTATAATCATGCAACTGACCACCTGTAATAGCTTCTTTCGAGCCACTTTCAATGCGGCCATCGGCTATATTGTCTATTAATACTGGATCACTCTCATTCACACCAACTAATGTTACTTTATTCTTTTTCTTGCCATCATTGCCTTCATCATACTTAACAGCAATATCTGCCACACTAGCAATATCTTTTACTTGCTTATCAATCATATTGACATGGCTTTCAACCTCTTCAACTTTCTTATTCGTTTGCCAAAGTTGACTACCATTAACGGCCTCTTTCGAATTTTCTGATATCTTACCATCCGCTACATGCTTAATCTTGCTGTCTTGACCTTTATGGCGCGCATCAAAAGCTTTTTCTGTCTCACTCCAATTTAAGCCTCCCGAGAAAACACTCTGTTCAATATCATGGATACGATTGTTGATATTTGTCATACTTTCGTTAACACCTTCAAATGCAGATGCAACATTGGTATAGTTCTCCTTTTTACTTACCACACCATCAGCCGTAAATTGTGCAACCTTAAAATTTGGCGTAAGCCATTGTTCATCCTTATATCCCGCATCTCTACTAAGATAACTAGAAAGTACATTGATTACCGAATAAAGCTGAGAACCATTGACCGCTTCCGTTGATTCTACTGTAAGAAGCCCTGCTTTTACACCAGAAAGGCTACGTACACTGCTTGCACTGTTTGCAATACTGATTTCACTGCCATCTTTTTCTCCACCAATCGTGATACGCCTTGTTTTTTCTTCCTGCTTAATAAGATTCTCGATTTCTATTTTGCTAATCTCATGGGTAATTTTATTCTGAATATTCGTGAAAGAATTTCCAACCCCACTCAATGCATCAGAAATATTGCTATAATTCTTTTCTTCAGAGCCTCCATTTTCATCAAACTGCTTGATCTTAAAATTTGGAGCTTGCCAATTTCCTTGCTTATCATAACCAGCGCCACCACCAAAATAGATCGCTAATTGCTCGTTTAAAGAATAAAGTTGAGAACCATTTACTGCATCACTTGAGTTTACTGTAATATCACCATCCTTCAGATAGGTAATCTTGCTGTTTGTTCTTATTTCTCCCTCCCCATGGAGAGCAACAAAGGCTTCTTTGTTCTTATCCCATAATAAAGAATCACCACTAACGCTTTGCGAAACCTCCTTAATACGCTTATTTACATTCTTTATATTTGTATCAAGACCTTCAAATGCTGAAACAACATTATCATGATCCGTTTGCCCTACCGTCCCATTTTCAGAAATACTGAGTAATTTATAAATTGGTCCCGTAAAAATACCTTCCTTAAAGGTTGCACTGCCACCAAAATACTTAACTACCTGCTGAAATATTGTCGTAATTTGACCGCCATTAATTGCATCGTGCGATTCTTTTGTCAGTACACCATCCGCAACATTATGCAAAGCAACAGATTCTTTATTTTTACCACCAAAAGTCACACTCTTATAATTAACAGTATCATCCGACTGTTTATCATAAAAAACTGCAAAAGAATTCGTAGATTCAATTTTCTTATCGAGCTTATCAAGTTGTGCTTTGTTAACTGCTTCATTCGCATTCTCAGCCGCCTTTACACCAAAAAGCGTTCTGTCCTCTTTATCGTTGTTGGCTATATTGATTATAGTACCGTCTTCCTCTCCACCAACAGTGATAAGCTTTGTCTTGTCATCTTGCTTAACAAGACTCATACCTTTTACATGAGAAATTTCATTGTTCATCTCATTATGAATATTCGTGAGAGAAGTGCTTAAACTTAATAAAGCATCCGAAACAGTTTTATAATCTTCTTGCGTTGCATTGCCTTTAATATCAAATTTGTTCACTGTAAAAGTTGGGGCAATCCAACTTCCCCTTTCATAGCTCGCTCCACCGCCTAAAGAAGCTGAAACTGCATTCCCCATTGAATACAGCTGACTACCTGTGATCGCATCTTTCGAACTAGAAGAAATGGCGCCATCTAAAAGATGCGTGATCTTGCTGTTGGTTTTTGCGCTTCCCTCTCCATGAAAAGCAACAAACGCTTTTTCATCCTTGTCCCATAATAAAGCATCACCTTGAACCTGTTGCGTAATATTTGTTATGTTATTGGTAAAGTCGTTAAACTTATTCGTTATTTCGTTATTTACATCTTTGATACTTGTATCAAGCTGACCTTTGTTAACCGCTTCATTATCTTTTGTTGCTGTCTTCACACCCAAAAGCGTCCGAGCTTCACCATTCTTGTTGGTGATATTAATGACACTGCCTTCTTGCTTAGCACCAATGGTAATATTATTTGTTGCTTGCTCTTGCTGTACAAGATTCTCACTTTCCATTGTGTTAATCACATTACTAATTTGTTCAGTTATCTGTCTTTGAACATTTGTGAAAGACGTACTAACTCCAGATAAAGCTTCCGTGACATTATTATAAATCTTCTCTTCAGAGCTTCCATCATCCTTAACTGTTTTAAGCGTAAAAATTGGGGTACTCCATGCACCATTTTCATATTTAGTGCTCCCTCCAAAGAATTTGGCTATATTCACGGCAGACGTTTGAAGATTAATGGAGACTGTATCCACTTTCTGATTTGTCGTAAATAGTTGTGAACCGGTGACAGCTTCCTTCGACTCTGCTGAAAGTGCGGCATTCTTTATACCGGTAAGAGTACGCGTATCACCTTTGTTATTGGTAATGTCGATTTTATCACCACCTGTTTCTTTACCAATGGTGATGTGTTGCGTCTCAGCATTTTGTTTTACGAAGCTACTGGCAGCTACTTGTTCTTTGATATCTTTTTCAACCGTCTTCAGTTGTGAAAAATTCACCGCATCGGTTTCCTCAATACCTTCTGCTACTCCTGTTATCTTCTTACTGCCAGCGTTAATACCAAAAATAGTGACTTGTGGACCATCTTTAATGATTAAGCCCGTTCTGTCTAAAGTTACTACACCTGCTGCTGCATATGATGAGGCTTTCTCATTACCTGATATGCTTTCTTCCCCTAATTTTATGCTATTTAATGTGAGATCTTTTGCTAAATCAAATGTGACCTTGTTGTCGTCTTCGCCTTTGTTGATGTTAAGGTTGCCACTTCCAGCTACCAAATCCACCGGGCTAATTGAATTAACGCTCGTTTTATTTTTACCATCAACCAAAAGATCCCAACTTGGATTTGTAGAGTCTTGTAGAGCTTTTAGCTGTGCAACATTTACGGCATCAGTGTCTGCAGCACCAGCTGCAACACCTACAATCTGTCTGGTTAGACCTTTTTTACCATCGCCAATACTGAATACACCCAATGAAGATAACCATGTGTTGTCTTGTTTAAGTTCGTTCTTTCTGGTTCTAGGATCATAACCTGGTACACCACCACCAACATCTGCAATAGAATTTGAACCTAAAGCGATACCGTCTCTAACTGATACTTTTGCACTGGAGCCAAAAGCAAACGAATAGCTGTCGTCGGTACTGGCGTTAGCGCCAATAGCAAATGAAGAGTTGGCACCTTCACTAACGCTGGCGCCAGTTCCAATAGCAAACGAAGACTTGGCATCTTCACCAACTTTTGCATTGTAACCAAATGCAAACGAAGAGGGGGAACCTTTGCTAACGCTCGCCCCGGAACCAAAAGCAAATGAATATTCAGATTTAGCATCAATTTTTGTCTCTTTACCAAAAGCAATTGACCACGAGGAGCTAGTGTTTGCATTCCAACCAATAGCAATTGCCCCAGAGACGCCAACGCTGGCACCATTACCGATAGCAATCGAATCTTCTCCATCAGCTATAGGATCTTTAAAAAATTTTTCAGTGGTGTTAATTTTTAAACCTTTTACAACCGTTGCTTCTTTTATTGCCTTTAGCTGTGCAAAATTGACGGCATCGGTCTCTGCAGTACCAGCTTTCACACCAGAAATAGTTCGAGCGCTACTATCTTTATTGGTAATATCGATTTTATCACCATCTGTTTCTTTACCAATGGTGATGTGTCTTGTATCGGAAGCTTGTTTTATAAAACTATTGGCAGCTACTTGTTCTTGGACTTCTTGCTTGACTTCGCTCAATTGCCCAAAATTCACAGCGTCGGTATTATCTGCACCGGCTTGTACGCCTGTTATCTTTTTACTTCCTGCATCTATACCAGAAGTGGTTATTTTGGGACCATTGCCGATCACTAAGCCCGTTGCATCTAAGGTATTGTTTCCTGTTTGTACTTTATCGATTACAAGATCCCTCGCTAGATCAAATTTTATGTTATTGTCTTTTTCACTTTTGGTAAGAGTAAGATTTGTACTTTCAGCTGCCAAATCCATTGGGTTGGTTGAATTAACATTGGTTTTATTTTTACCATTAACAGAAAGCTCCCAATTTGGATTTGTAGAATCTTGTAGAGCTTTTAGTTGCGCAACATTCACGGCATCGGTATCTTTGGTACCCGCTGCAACATTTACAATTTGTCTGGTTTTACCTTTCTCAGAATTACCAATACTGAGTGCACCATAACCCTTTGTAGATACCCATGTGCTGTCCTCTTTATCTGAGTTCTTTCTGGTCCTAGGATCATAACCTGCAATACCGCCCTTAACATTTGCGATAGAGTATCCACCTAAGGCAATACTATCCGTAACGGATGCTTTTGCATTATAACCAATAGCCATCGCATTGGAAGCATTTGCACCAACCTCTGCTTGGCTACCAATAGCAACTGCCCTTTCGGAGCCTTCTGCAACCTTTGCTGAATTACCAAGAACAAGAGCATCATAGCTTTTTTTATCGGCATAGGCTTCATAACCAATAACTATATCACGATCTAAAGCTTGTGCATTCTTACCAATAACAACCGAAGAGACACTCTTAGCTATTGCATTAGCACCAATAGCAATCGAACCTTGACCATTAATTTTTGCTTTGTGGCCAATAGCAACCGAATCTACCATTGAGTCTGCATTAGCACCAATAGCAACACCTCCTTTGGTGGAACTTGCGTTAGCACCAAGAGCAAATGCAAATTCGTTTTCAGCTCTTGCACCTGCACCAAGGGCAACTCCATTTTCACCAGATACAAATGCATTTGTACCTAAGGCAATTCCATTTAGCACAGTTTTATTAGCATCTTTACCTACAGATGCACCGTAACCAAAAGCAAGCCCACCGACAGAGCTTTTACCAACTATGGCTTTGCTACCGAGAGCAACTGAGTTTTCTGCATCAGCTACCGCATCTGTAAAATCTTTGCCAGTAGTATTAATTGCTAAACCTCTTGTTAATTGATAAAGCTGGGAACCATTTACTGCCTCGGTTGAATCTTTTGAAAGATCGCCAGCAGCAACACCCAAAACAATCCGTGCCTCACCCTTATTATTTATAAAACTTACCTTAGTGTGTGCTGTGTTAGCACCAATAGTTATCGTGGCTGCATTTTCATCCCCTCGCTCTAGTACATGGGACAAATCTCCCACCTTGGTAACTATATTAGTAATCCCATTTTTAACCCCTTTATGAATATCCGTTTTTA